>CAZIHD010000059.1:0-1574 GCA_964539015.1 uncultured Gammaproteobacteria bacterium | reverse complement strand
GGTGGTTTTTTTCACCAACCGTCCCTCCGCCAAGGCCACAATCTTGGAAGTAACCACGAGAATATCGCCATCGGTTATTTTTTTTAAATAAGAATCAATGAACGGCAACAGCTCGCCGCGCGGCGGAAAAATTTTTGTTTTAATCGTTGTTACTTTCATAGTCGTTATTATTTTTTTTAAATCGTAAAAGATAAAGTCCTAAATATGAGAGAGGCGTATATAATAATCCCATGGCAACTTTAAATAACCACCAAGGCAGAGCAATCATTATTATTGTCTTGAGAGGATAGACGCCGACATAGGCCACCAACATAAAAATGGCGGTATCCCAGAATTGCGACCAGAGGTTGGATAAGTTCGATTTCAACCAAAACACTTTATCATTATCGCCGAACTTTTTCTTAAAAAAGAAAAAAGAAATAACATCCTGATACTGAGCGATAAAGAAGGCGATTAATGACGCCGCCGACAATCGGAATGATAATCCAAAAATAACATTAAAGCTATCTTGGAGTTTCAGGCCATCAGCCGACCAGGGCAAAACCAAAGATATTAAGGAATAAAACATGAATAGGCTAACGGCGATAAAACCGGCGTAAACAAAATTTTTGGCCATCGACTTGCCATACACCTGGCCGATAACATCGGTCGTTAGAAACACAAAAGGAAAAAAGAACACGGCGACCGATAAATGGGTGCCAGATACAAATGGCATAATTTTTAATCCCAGGGTATTGGCGGCTAAAAGAGAAACAAGGTACAAAGTAAGAGCAATAATAATTTTCAAATCAATTGTTTTAGAGTACATAGCGGGCAAGAAATTAGTTAATAAAAAACGCCCCACCGGGCGCCGTTTACTAATAAAATCAAGCCCCGTGGTTAAGAGTTATCGACCGACAATCCAGCGAAGCTAGACCAAGTTTTAGTAGTTTTGGTTATCAGCATAATATAATAATTATAGACCATCCCCGGGTTTTCGTCAAAAAAATAATCATTCGGCTAAAGAGCCTTAACCATATAATTCCCGGCTAATTTATAGCCATGTTTGCGATAATATCCGCGCACGCCGACCCCGGAAATGACAGCGATTTTCGGAGCGCGGCAAGAAACGGCGATTTTTTCCGCCTCGGCTAAAAGTCGCCCTCCTAAACCGCTGTGCTGAACTTTTTTGGCACTCCCCATCGGCACCAGTTCGCCATAAACATGCAACTCGCGAACTATCGCCGGCGCCACGAAACTGCCGGCGTCAATTCTGAGCCGGCAAAAACCATACAACGTTTTTTTGTCACTGCTATCGGCGCTGATAAAATATTCTGTTCCTTCCGAAGCCGGATATTTTATAATATTCAATCTCCCGCCAGCCTTGACGATGCCGTCCTTCACTTCGCGACAGCGGATACAATTGCACTTTACGCCTCGCTGTTGCATAATCTGCCGCAAGTTAGTAATTTTATTGCCGGCCACGATTGACTCTTCCGGAATATCCCTGATCAAACGAATAATTCTGACATAAGGCGGCACAATCGCTTTGCACTTGGCGATGAGCGTCTGCAAAACTTTATCCGAATACGGTT
>CAZIHD010000058.1:0-1585 GCA_964539015.1 uncultured Gammaproteobacteria bacterium | reverse complement strand
TAATCTTTTTAAGCGCGCCCAACTTCACGCCATTTTTTTGCAGGAGTTTGCTGATCGCCGGCACCAGTTTCTCGGCCTGATTTTTAACGGCTTTTATTTTTTGGCGCGCGATCGCTTTTGACGGAGACAGCGGAGATGACGGAGACAACGGCGACCGCTCGGGATATAAAGCGATGATAATTTCGTCATGAGCGGCAGTGTTTATATAGAGGATCATAAAAAAAATAATTTATCTTCTTAAAAAATTTAACAAAAAGCTTTTTTGACATCAGCCAAGCTCTCGGCCTTAACTAGCTTTTCCCTTTTTTTACTCGCGCCATCCAGGCCGAGCATATACCAGACCAGGTGCTTGCGCAGTTCAATAATGCCGGGCTTCCCTTTCTTCTTTTCCACGGCGGCGGCATGACTCGCAACCAATTTATAAATCTGCGACGGCTCCATATCGATCGTCCGGCCGGTCTTGATTTCTTTAAACAGCCAGGGCCGTCCCAAAACGCCGCGCGCCAGGCCCAATCCGTCCGCCCGGCTTACCCGCAAGACCCTTTTCGCTTCGGCTAAATCATCGATTCCGCCGTTAGCCAAAATAACGCCTTTAAAATACCGACGGGCATCTTTGATGATTTTCAAATCGGGCGCGCCGGCGAATCCCTGGCTAAGCGTCCGCCCGTGGATCATAACCGCTTCAACCGGCAGATCGGAAATATTCTTAAGGAATTCCAGGGCACCAACCTCGCCGGCTTTAGCTCTGATCTTGATGGAAACCGGCAAATCGGTGTTATGCAATACGGCCTCGAGAGCGGCTCGGGATTTTTTCAAATCTTTCATCAACCCGGATCCGGCGCCCTGTTTGATAATCTTGGGCACCGGACAGCCGAAATTCAAATCCAGTCCGTCCGGCTTGATATATTTCGTAATGAATCGCGCCGCCGCGGCCAAGTGTTCGGGATTGGAACCGAACAGCTGGACCACATAGTATTTTTCTTTGGCGCGATCAAACTTAAGGAGTCTGAAAGTCGGACTGTCTTTTTTCTGATTATAAAAAATAGCGGTAGCGGAAGCCATCTCGCTATAGACCACGTCCGCGCCATACCGTTTAACAATCTGCCGGAAGATCGAATCGGTAAAACCGGCCATTGGCGCCAGCGCCAAAATCGGCACCTGGCGCTTCTTTAATTTTTTCCAAAAGCTTATCGGCATAAACTGCGTTTAAATTTTTTGTAAAGGAATCACACTCTGGCCGTCCTTAGTGTCTTCAACTGAATAGCCATATTTTTTCATCTCATCCCGCAACCGGTCCGCTTCCGCCCAATTTTTTTCCGTCCGCGCCGCCTGGCGTTTTTCGACCAATTCTCGGACATCGGCCGGCAACTGTTCGATTTCGATCGCGGCAACGACGCTCGCTCCGGCCTTATCCAGGCTTAATCCCAAAACCTTATCGAAATCAAAAACCGTCGCCAACTTGTCCGGCGCGCTTAATTTTGATTTTAATAGAGCCGATACCACCGCTAAAGCTTTGGGCAAATTTAAGTCATCATTAATAACGGTCAAAAACTTCTCCCGCCATTCCAAACTGACTTCGCCTAGA
>CAZIHD010000057.1:0-1592 GCA_964539015.1 uncultured Gammaproteobacteria bacterium | reverse complement strand
CAAACGCCCTTTAACCTGCGCCGCCGACTCTTCGCCGCTCACATACAAGACTTCGCCTTGCTGGCTCAAGGCATCGGCTAATTGCGCCGCCAACGTGCTTTTGCCGATACCCGGCTCTCCACTCAATAGCAATAATGATCCGGGCAAGAGGCCGCCGCCGAGAACGCGATCAATTTCAGCCCAGCCGCTTTTAACTCGAAGCTCCGGCCCGCTTTTTAAAGTCCGCAGATCCACGACGGTGGCGCCGCCGACTTTTTTGGCCTCCTCTTTCTTTTCGGTCTGCGCGTCCATGATATTTTCCGACAAAGTTCCCCAGGAACCGCACTCCGAACAACGCCCGCTCCATTTCGGGAACTGGGCGTCGCAGTGGGAACAGGTGTAAATAGTTTTTAAAGCCATGTTATTTCAGCCAATAAGCGCCATCGACGAGCCACTGCCCGTTTTCTTTGACGAAAGTCAGGCGCAAATTTTGATCAAAATTATTTTCACTGCCATCAATTTTCGTTTCTCGGCGCTGGGTGCCGATGACCACTTCCGCCGCCCCTTTCTTCTCATCAAAGCTTTTCACTTCCGTACTGATGGCTTTAGTGGTGATGCCATAATATTTACCTTGATAAGGATTGTCAGCGCGAACTTTTTCCACATAAGTCTTGGCCCAATCGCGCATGGAAGCGGTCATAAAGATATCAAGATCTTCAAAATTGCTGTAATCGGATTGATTGGAAAAAGAGCCGAGCCGTTCGGCAAAAGAAGCGGCCAGTTTGGCGACATCGCTGGCATTCGTCTGGTGCGGCGCTTCTTTAGAAATATCATATTGCTGATAATTCCGCGGCCGATCGCCGGGAGTGGTCGTACTGCTCTCCGGTTCAGCCGGCAATTGCACTGTCGAAGTGCTGCTACTTCCGGCCGGCGTTTCTTCAATCTGCGCCTTCTTGATAAAAATAAAATAAACGATAGCGGCAATAATCAAAAAACCGATAATAATAATTAACAAGCCTAATTTTTTACGATTGTCCATATAATTTATTTTCTAAGCCTGCTCTTGAGACAGGCTTTCGTTAAATTCTTTTTTGGCTTCTTCAATCTCCAGTAATTGCCGCGGATCAGAGGTAATTAATTGATCTTCGGCATATGAGGCGACCACTTTCATCGCTACGTGTTTATTGCCGGCAAAGAAAATGCCTTCGCCGACACCGCACTCTAAGAGAAGATATTTTTCCCCTTCGGTCAGTAAAAAAGTCTTTTGAATTAAATCGATAGCGGCCGGCGACTGCTTTAAAAGAATCTGCAAAGAGGAATTAGTCACGATCGCTTGCCCATAAGGAGAAGTAAGGAAGTCGTTGACGTCTTGAGTAATCGTAGTCACACCCAAATAATATTTACGGCAGCGTTTGACCAGAGCAAAAATGAACTTAGCGCTGTCTTCATGCTGCATCATCCACCAGGCCTCATCAATAACCAGGATACGCTGGCGCATTTCGCTGCGGACGGTATTCCAAATATAATTAATGATGGTATAAATGGCTAAGGGGCGGAGCTCATCTTCCAAATCGCGGACGGAAAAACAAACCAGCTGATTATTCATTTCAACG
>CAZIHD010000056.1:0-1773 GCA_964539015.1 uncultured Gammaproteobacteria bacterium | reverse complement strand
CTATCTGGTATTTTGTCAAAAATTCCGGAGTCGGGCAGAGTCCGCTTACCGAAGAATTAGTCAGCAACATCACCTGCTTATTGCTCATAGCGCTGTTCTTAATCAAGCGGTTAGAAATAAAAACCTTGTATTGGTTCGGCTTTTTTTCCTATGAAATCTATATGTTCCATTGGCCGTTAATGTATCGCTATGATTTTTTGTATAAATATTTACCGGTATGGCTGGCGTTGTCTTTGTGGTTGGTAATATTTCTAGGTTTGGGCTGGCTGTTAAAATTAGCGGTGGCTAAAATTGATAAAAAGACCGCTAATTTATTTCCTAGCAAGTAATTGCTAAAAATATTTTAAATTATAAAATCACCGGCAAGCCGGCGATTTTTTTGTTCGGATTTCCGGTAAGCTATGTTATAATATTTACAAATACTTAATCTCTATAAATCCATGGATTCTAATCTTTTTTTTCAGATCAGCGCCCTTTTGACGGTAACGGTGGCGATCGCTTTTATTATTCGTTTTTTAAAACAGCCGCTGCTGGTTTCTTATATGATTGCCGGGATTGTGTGCGGGCCGTTATTTTTTAATCTATTAAGCGGCGAATCTAATTTGTATCAAGCTTTTTCTGATTTTGGCGTTGTTTTGCTGCTATTTATTGTCGGGCTGGAACTTAATTTTTCTTATCTTAAAAAAATTGGCCGAACGTCGGTAATTGTCGGTTTTTGCCAGTTTATTTTGAATTTTTCTTTTCTGTTTTTTGTAGCTATTTATTATCTTGGGCTAAATTTGTCCGGAGCGGTTTTTTTATCGCTAGCCGCTTGTTTTTCCAGCACAATTGTTATTTTGAAACTGCTTAATGATAAGCGCGATGAAGAATCGGTTTATGGCCGATATACTATCGGCTTAATGCTGATTCAGGATTTAATTTCAATTGCGATTTTATTTTTTCTCAGTATTTTTTCAGTTAGCGGCCATACGGTTTTTGATGTATCCAGTCTTATGAAAATAGGCGTGGTCGCTATCTTTATCTTCTTAAATTATAAATTTATTTTACCGATGATTCTGGATAAAATTGCTTCCTCAAGCGAATTTTTATTTATTTTCACGGTTGCTTGGTGTTTTTGCGTTGCTTCGTTGACAGTTTGGGCGGGTTTTTCTTTGGAACTTGGCGCAATTATTGCCGGTCTCAGTTTAGGTTCTTCACGCTATCGGCCGGAAATTATCAGTCGAATTAAACCGCTCCGTGATTTTTTTATCGTGATTTTTTTTGTGATTCTGGGGAGCATGGCCGATTTTAGCGATATTGAGTCAATTCTGATTCCGGCGCTTATCCTGTCATTCTTTATTATCATGATTAAGCCGTTGATTTTGTATTTAATTTTTAGAGTCCAAAAATTTACCCGCCGAAACAGTTTCTTGTCGGGAACGACGGCGATTCCACTGAGCGAGTTCGGTTTTATTATTCTGCTGGCCGCTGCTAAAGACGGTTATCTTCATGGTGCGGAGCTGTCAATTTTTACAATTGCGACCATTGTTACTATTTTTGTATCTTCTTATCTAATAAGTTATAACGCTGCCATCTATAATTTTTTCCGGCCGGTATTTTTGATTTTTGGCCGCGATAAAAACATCCAGCGCGAAAAGAAAAAAGAAACTTTTAAAGCGATTGTTTTTGGTTATCATCGAACCGGCTGGAAAATCGGCGAAGCCTTAAAAGAAAAAGGTCTCAGTTTTGCAGCGGTCGATTTTAATCCGGAAAATGTCGCTCGTTTGAAAGATC
>CAZIHD010000055.1:0-1813 GCA_964539015.1 uncultured Gammaproteobacteria bacterium | reverse complement strand
ATGGCCTTCAGCAGTGTTTCCGTTGTCCTTAATTCCCTGCGCTTAAAGACGAAAAAATTGTAAAATACCGTTTAAAAAAAGGCCAGCTGTCAGCTGGTCTTTTTATTTTTCGGAAACCAAGGGATCAAGGCGCTGGTTTGGCGCTTATAGGCTTCAAAATCCGGCCGGCCGCGATAACGCTCTTCCATCGGCAAGCCGGAAACAAACAGAAGAATATAAGTGATAATAAGGGGTGAAATTATCAGCATCCAAGATTTTGGTGCGCCAAAAACTAAAAAATATATTCCCCACCAGAATAAACACTCGCCAAAATAATTAGGATGGCGGCTGTAATGCCAGAGGCCGCTAGTCATCAGCCGGTTTTTATTCTCCGGCTTGCTTAAAAACAGAAAACGCTGGCCATCCGCCACGCCTTCAACAAATAATCCGATTAATAATAACAGAATGCCAAAATAATTAAGAGAAAACAAAGGTAAGGCAATCAAGCGCAGACTATAAATTACCGGCAGAGAGATAATCATCATTAACGCCCCCTGGAACATAAACACACGGATAAAAGTAAAAAATGGAGTTTTGGCTAACTTGCTGTCGGATAAATCATGATAGCGCCAATCTTCAGACTGACTTAAATTACGCAAAGAAGTATGAATTGATAAGCGCAACCCCCATAAACTGACAAACAAGAGCAGCCAGACGGAACGTTCGTCTAAAGGTGATTCTCGAAAGCTTAAAAAAGTTATCCAAGCCAAAAAAACAAAACCGGCTCCCCAGGCGATGTCGATAACATCGCGGCGCTTTAACCACCACGATACCACAAACCAAGCGCTCATATAAATAAAGATAAACACCGGTAAAAACCATAATAAAGACATAGATGAAAGTTTATTATTTAAAAACCGATTCGACTATAAATATTTTTTGGCGATTAATGGATATAATTTCCGGCCGCGCAAATTTTTCCGGCTAATCCACTCCGCTCGGTGCCCGCGGTCGGAATCAAGAATCGGAAAAGATTCTCGATCATATTGTCGTTCTGATTGAAAAACCACCTCATACAAAAAAACAATTTCATGTCCAGGCAAGCCGTTGAAGACAAAACGGTTTTCTTCAATTCCTAAAAGTTTAGGCGGCTTGATGGCGATTCCCAGCTCTTCTTTAATTTCTCGGCGCAAGGCTTGATGGCCGCTCTCGCCAAATTCCACGCCGCCGCCCAAGAGGCGATAGTGCGCCGTGCCTTTGACCGTATCGTAACCGGCGCAAGCCAAAAATCGGCCGCGATGTTTAATCAGAGCAAGGGCGAGAACGCGGATATGATGATTGTCAATCGGCATAATTTATAATCTCTTTTAAAAGCTCTAACGGCAGACTGAAATCGCCATCATTTAAAATCAAGGCGTCATAAACTTCGCGATAGGCGGGAAGAGATTCGCGGATTTTGTCATTTAAAAAACCGATCTTCAATAAATTGCGATAAGGAAAGCCGTTGGCCATGCCGACATCGCCCAAACTGTCACCGAACAACAGAATATTATTTCGATCTCTCACTTTTTCCCAACAGCCAAAAACAGATAATTCAGTTTCATCTTTGTTAAAAGAATGAATGATCGGTTCTTTGACCGACAAAGCTCGGCCGTCTTCGCTCCAAACAAAATCATTGGCAATAAAATGAAGATTATCCGCGGCTAAACCCTCCTTTTGAAAAAAATAAGCCAGAGCGGAAACACCGAGACCGTTCGCGGAAAAAATCAACAAGGGAATATTAAATTTAGATAAAAGTTTAATAAACTCGGCGGCACCGGTTCGCAAATTTACC
>CAZIHD010000054.1:0-1911 GCA_964539015.1 uncultured Gammaproteobacteria bacterium | reverse complement strand
ACGTTTTTCAACACATTAACCAATAAAAAGGGAACGGTAAAAGAAAAACCCATCCCGGATAATAAACCTGTCGTTGAAGCACCTGCAGTGCAGCAGCCTTTGCCTCAACAAAAAAATGCTGCCGTTGCAGCGTCGGTCGGTTCCGAGCCCGCGGCGAGAAAGCAGCAACCGGCAGCAAGTGAAAAAAAGGACGATGAAATCGAGGCTAAAATACGAGAAGCGGAGACGAAAGCAGTTGCCAGGGAGAGTAAAGAAAGTAAAGAGAGTAAAGAGAAGAAGGGAAAATTTGTCATTCAGGCGGCATCCATGAAGGAAAGAGCTAAAGCCGACGAGCTCAATAAAAAAATTAAAGCCATGGGCTTTACCACGCGCATTGTTGAAAATAATATTCCGGGAAAGGGGAAATGGTTCCGGATTGTTGTTGATGGCTTCTCCAGTAAGGCTAGCGCCCAGGCTGCGGCGGAAAAAATTTCCACTAAAACAAGAGTTCCTGGTATTGTAAAAAATATTGATACTACATCTAACAACAATTAAAAATTAAATCAGGTACGTAGGATAATATGTTCGAAAGTTTATCAGAAAAGCTGGAAAATATTTTTAAAAAATTGAAAGGACGCGGAGTTCTGGATGAAGAAAGCGTCAACGCCGCTCTCAAAGAAATCCGTATAGCCCTTTTAGAGGCCGATGTTAATTTCAAAGTAGTCCGTAATTTTATTGAAGATGTTCGGGTAAAGGCAATCGGCAAAGAAGTTCTGGATAGTATCACCCCCGGCCAGCAGGTGGTAAAGATTGTTCATGATCAGCTTGTTGAACTCATGGGCGGCGCCAATACCAATATCAAATTTGGCGGTCGCATTCCGGCGGTGCTGATGCTGGTTGGTCTACAGGGATGTGGTAAAACAACGACGGCCGTAAAACTGGCACGCCTGTTGTCGCGAGAAAAAAGGATTTATCTGGTCTCAGCGGACGTTTACCGGCCGGCGGCTATGGAGCAGCTTGCCGTTTTGGGAAAACAAATAAATGCGGGTGTTTTTGATGCCGGTAACTTAAAAGAGCCGGTGGAAATATGTGCGGCAGCCGTGGAGAAGGCTAAAAGAGATGGTTATGAAGTAGTCATAATTGATACCGCCGGCCGTCTGCATATCGATGACCTGCTCATGGATGAGCTTAAAAAAATCAAAACTCGTGTCAATCCTGCGGAAATTATTTACGTTACTGATGCCATGACCGGTCAGGACGCCGTAAATGTCGGAAATAAATTTAACGAACTAATCGGCATCGACGGTGTTATTATAACCAAAATGGATGGCGATGCTCGAGGCGGCGCCGCCCTGTCTCTTCAGGCTGTTGTGGGAAAACCAATAAAATTTGTGGGTGTTGGCGAGAAAATTGATGCTCTGGAAATATTTCATCCGGAAAGAATGGCCTCACGAATACTGGGCATGGGCGATATTTTGAGTCTGGTGGAAAAAGCCCAGGCGACTGTTGACGAAAAAATGGCCCGTCAATTGGAGCAGAAAATACGAAAAAATGAATTTACACTGGAAGACTTTCGTAATCAATTACTGCAAATAAAGAAAATGGGCTCGCTCAAAGATGTTCTGGGGATGATTCCCGGTTTGAATAAGATTAAAGCGCTTAAAGATGTAGAGCTTGATGATAAGGAATTAATAAGAAATGCAGCCATTATCGATTCTATGACGCAGAAAGAACGCATCAATTACTTAATCATTGATGGCCGGCGTCGTAAAAGAATCGCCCTGGGCAGCGGCACGTCCGTTCAGGATGTGAACAGATTGCTGAAGAATTATGCCGATGTAAAAAAAATGATGAAAAAATTTACTCAAAAAGGCGGTATCAAATCTTTGAGAAGGAATTTTCCCTTTTAAATTAAAAAAAACTGTGCTACAA
>CAZIHD010000053.1:0-2101 GCA_964539015.1 uncultured Gammaproteobacteria bacterium | reverse complement strand
AACCACATACCAGGAATCGTCGGTCACTTCCATTTCTACTAAAATGTATCCCGGGAAGATTTTTTCTTCCACGACTTTGCGCTTACCGTTTTTAATCTTTATTTTCTTTTCTGTCGGAATCAGGATATTGAAAATTTTGTTTTCCATGTCTAAGGATTCCACTCTCTGTTTTAGATTTTGAGCAACATTTTCTTCATACCCGGAATAAGTATGGAGGACATACCAACGCCGTCCTTGATTTAAAAGTTGTTTAGCCATAATTTTTTAAAGGCGCGGATCGGCTGGCTGTGGACGCCGGCAAGAGCGCGCATTTGAGGAAGAAATTTATTGAATGATAAGTTTTTCTAGGCCTAAATTGAAGATGAAATCCAAGATGCCCAAAAAGGCGGCGACAGCCAAAGAAATACCGATTACTAGCAAAGTGTAGTTATAGGTTTCTTTTTTTGTCGGCCAGGTAACTTTTTTCATTTCCTCCAGAGACTCCTGGAGATAACGGCTGATTTTGCTCATATTAAGTGAAATTTGTAATATTAAAAAGAGCCCTCAGGGCTACTTTTTCTATCTGTTTACATATTACCGAAATCATCAAGCCCTGTCAAGGGAGAGCGGTTTTTTCCCGTTGCTTTTTCGGGATAAACAGGATAAAATGAAAATGAATAAAAAATCAATATGGTTAGTCCTAATTTAGCAACCAAAAAAAATGAGAGCGGTGGGGAAGAGTTGAATGATAATACTAAAAAGCTCTTTCAGGCGATTTATAACGATCAGCATCAGCCTGTAGACGGTGATGACCAGACGCCGCGCTTGCAGGTTTCCACTCTTATTTCCAAGATGGCTTTTTTTTATGAAAAAGTAAGGAATGCTGTCGATTATGAAGAAGAGCATTTATTGCGGAAAAATGCTATTGCTCGTATCTTAAAGCGCCAGATTGTCATTGAAGGTTTGGTTAAGGTACAGAATACTTTTGATTTATCCCGCCATCTATTAGAAGAATTAATCCGAGCAAGCTATCTACCCAACAATTCTTTGCCGGAAACTAAAATTGGCGAAGTGGCTCAGATTTTGGATAAATATTTGCGTTTAAAACAGGCCTGCCTCCAATCTTTCGATTCCGGCCTGCATTTACAGAAAGAGGTTAAGAAAGTTAAAAACGACATCCAAGAACGCAATCATCTGGTCGGCTGGATTATCTCTTTAGCCGCTTGCGAAATTGAAGAAAGCCTCGGTTTCGGCCAAACCAAGCAAGCCATGGTCAATGTCATGTTTGATACTTTGCAGCGGCTGATTAAATTGCCGCCGGAGCTGCCCTACGGTCCTGATCTTGATATTCAGATTTATCTTAGCATCAGCCGCACTTATTCTCGTTTTGACGAAGACATGCTTTCTTTCGTGCTTTTTAAATATTACAATCAGAGCTGGGCTAATGAAAAAGGAAAAGAAATTATTGTGCCGGGAACCGAAGAAATTGCCGCCATCGCTAAGGATATCCGGACTTTACAGGCGGCGATTGCCGCTCAACTTCATCATCCTTTGCAAAAGCAGCTTGATCGCCTGGTTCGGCGTTATTCTTTATATTTTACCGTCCTGCAAGAAACAATTGACGGCGATCCGGCTAAAGTTTATAACGAATTTAAACAGAACCCTAAAGCTTTTTTGAACGCCGTCCGCAAAGTCTGTAATAAGAAATACAAAAAAGCGAAATCACGCCTCTGGCGGGCGGCCTTGCGCAGTATCATCTATATTTTTCTGACTAAATCTATCTTTGTATTTTTGATCGAGGTGCCGGCCATCCATTGGTTCAATCAGCCGCTCAATCCTGTAGCCTTAGGCATCAATGTGTCTTTCCCGGCTATTCTTTTATTTTTAATTGTTTCTTTCGCCCGCTTGCCGGATGAGAGCAACACTGATCGGATCGTGGAAGGCGTTAAAGAAATTTCTTTTGCCGGCGCCGCCCGTCAACAACCGATCATCCTCCGCAACCCCAAAAAACGTAATCGCCTCATGAACCTAATCTTTAATTTGATTTACACGGCGACTTTTTTTGTTTCCATTTATTTTATCATCTGGGCTTTGACCAAGCTTAATTTTAATTGGGTAAGCA
>CAZIHD010000052.1:0-2346 GCA_964539015.1 uncultured Gammaproteobacteria bacterium | reverse complement strand
GGATAGTTAAGAACAGGGTGGTAATGATGAACGATTATTGGCCGGCCGTGAAGAATGATTCTACTTTTTTGAAATTTTCATCGGCAGCCGCTTTAAGATCGTTGCGGCCTTTCTTGTAGCTCTTAATCCATTCTGAAATGGCTTTTTTGCCTTCTTCCGGCATCACGGCGCTCTGTTCAATAAAGGCATTAACCATTTTTTCCGTTTGATCCTGCAATACAGCCATAGCTTCAAAAGAATTATCAAACGCTGTCTTGCTGAAATCAATCATCTGCTTTGCGATTTGCTTCGGGTCCATTTTCTTCCTCCTGGGTTTTGTTTTTTATTTTTTTTAATCGTCTAACCGATTTGCGCACAGTCTTGGCGCCCTGGTCGCTTTCGGGTATGTTTTCTTTGGCCGTCTTTTCCGGTTTTTGAGTTTCTTTTGTGATAATTGCCTCTGTCTGAACAGGTTCGTCGGCATCTTCCTTTGCCGATTGGCCCGTGCATTCCACCAGTTCATCAACAAAAAAGCCGGTAGCGTTGGTCAGATCGACAATAAAACGCTCGCAGGCATTAAAACTGTCGTCAACAGAATCTTTGAAATCTTTTCTGCTCCGCTTACATGCTTCCATGCACTCGATGCTCACTTTTTCTCCCTCCGGGGAAAAGAAGCGGGCCTTTTCCCAGAAAAACCTCACCATTTTTTCTGAATAGTATAAAGAAATCGTGATGGTGTCGAAAGCATTGTCAAAAGCAGCTTTATTCCAATCAATTATCTGTTTGGTAATCGTTTCGGGTTCCATGGTTATAGTCCTGTCATATCGTTGCTTTGGACATCTTTGTTTTTTCTGCTTTGGCTTCGGCGTCGGCTTCACCGGAAAAAGCGGCTTCCCCGGCGGCGAAATACTCTTCCCACTGTTTAAAACTGTTGTCTATCGCTTCCTTAAGATCACAGCGTCCCTTCTCGCACATATTTCCCCATTCGTTAATGGCCGCTTTACCTTCTGCAGGAAACCACGCCGACCGCTGAACGAATTCCAGAAACATTTTTTCCATTTGCTGCTGCAAAATAGTTAAAGAGTTAAAAGTACTATCAAATGTTGATTTGTGAAAATCAAAGATCCTCTTGGCGATTATCTTGTTTTCCATTACTTATTCCCCCTTTTTATTTTTTGCATTGCTGGTGTATAGTATAGACGTTTGTGGAAAATGTCAAGAAAAAATGTTGCAACGCAATAAAATGTATTCGGGGCTGTAACTAAAATTTTAAAACAATAAAATACTAATGATTATAGATATATAATAATATACTCGAGAGCCGCTATAAGATTTAAGCTGCAAAAGCAAAAATATTATTTTGTGTTGCAATATTTGCTGAAAAGATTTACTAAAATTCCGGGAGTATAAAATGGATAATAAATTGTTATTAAAGAAGTATACTAACCGCCGCCTCTACGACACGGAAAAGAGCATTTATGTGACGCTTGATTACGTAACCAACGTTATCCGGCAGGGAAGACAGATAGTTGTGGTCGATGCGAAGACCGGTGAAGATGTAACGGCGGCAATTTTGACTCAAATTGTTCTGGAAGAGGCGCGGAAAAAGAATTATCTTTTGCCGAATCCAATGCTTTATTTGATTATTCAGTATGGGGAGACGGTTTTAAGTGAATTCTTTGAAAAATACCTGGAGCAGATTGTTAAGAATTATCTTCTGTTTCGCAACATGGCCGATGATCAGTATCAAAAGTGGCTTGATTTAAGTACGACCTATTCCCAGGTAAGTCCGCAGACCTTAAACAGTCTTTTGCCCTTTAAATCCCTGTTCAACGCTTTTTCGGGGAATCTGGATGAGCCGGCGAAGACTAAAAAAGATGAAGACCAATGATTTCAGGTACGGAAGTTAATCCTGCACGTCCGGCATAAATTGCCTTGACAATATCCGGCCCATCCCTTAACATGCCGCCAATCTATAAGGTTGGAAATACTATTTATGTATTCGAAAAAAATAGTTATTCGTTACACGCCGGATATTGTTCAGCAACCGATAATCTGCCAGCTTGTTAAACAATATGATCTGATTTTCAACATTCTCAAAGCAAGGATCTTTCCGCGCCGGGAAGGCGTTATAGTTCTGGAGCTCAGTGGGCTGAAGGAAAACTTCGATCGGGGCATCCAGTTTTTAAAGGAAAAAGGGCTCAAAGTCGAGCCTCTGTCCAAAAGCGTCAGTCAAAACGCGGACAAGTGCGTCCACTGCGGCGCCTGCACCGCATTTTGTCCCACCGGAGCGCTGTCATTCGAAAAACAGACCATGAAAGTTTTATTTGATCCCGAAAAATGCACCGGCTGCGAGCTTTGCGTATC
>CAZIHD010000051.1:0-2488 GCA_964539015.1 uncultured Gammaproteobacteria bacterium | reverse complement strand
CGCCGCTTGTTCGAATCCCCGCCTCTGCCGAGGCGTATAACAAAAAAGAAGGAATTAATTCCTTCTTTTTTGTTATGCTCCCGGGGTGGGATTCGAACCCACGACCAATTGGTTAACAGCCAACTGCGCTACCGCTGCGCTACCCGGGAATTATCTATTAAATTTTTAACAAACTCTCTACCCCTATAACTCTTTAACTGATGTTCTCTAATTAAAGCCAATTTTCTACTATCTTGTTTCTCTAGATAAATTAATTCCCAGCAGCCATCGAATTTTGAAGTATAGCTTTTAAATACTTTTTCATTATGCAATCTTAAGCGTAAATTCATATCTCTTGTCTGACCTATATATATTTTATTCTTAATTATATTATATATAGCATAAACAAAGTAACCCATATTTTAACTGCGCTACCTCCGCAATCCGCCAGCTGGCGGAGGCGGAGCGCTACCCGGGAATTATTCAATTGTTAAAACAAAAAATGTTGAATTCAACATTTCCCCTCTATTTTAGGAGAAATCAAGCTTCAAGTCAAGAGGATATTTTCGGCTGATTATAAGGGAAAAAATAATATTTTCCCCCGGCCCTCCCGTCCATATCCCAAGACTTTAGTCCCAAAATGACTCAAACTAATAATCTCTCAGCTTCTCCAAACCTTTGAGCTTTCTGATCTTTTCCAAAGCTTTGCTTTCAATCTGGCGGATGCGTTCGCGCGTAACTTCAAACTCCTGCCCCACTTCCTCCAAAGTATGGGCGACGCCGTCGGTCAAACCGAAGCGCATCTCCAAAATCTTCTGTTCCCGCGGAGACAGCTGGGCAACAATATTTTTCACATAATCACGGAGTAATTGCAAAGCGGCCGCTCTATCCGGAGTGACATTCTTCACATCTTCAATAAAGTCTTCCAGGGTTGAATCTTCTTCATCATCGCCGATGCTGGTCTCTAAAGAAATAGTATCTTGGGAAATCTTGATAATATATCTCACCTTTTCAATATCTTCTCCCATCTCAGAAGCAATCTCTTCGGCCAAAGGTTCCCGCCCTAATTCCTGAATCAAAGTCCGCTGAACCTGCTGGAACTTATTGATCGTTTCCACCATATGAACCGGAATACGAATGGTGCGGCTCTGGTCGGCTAAAGCGCGGGTAATTGCCTGTCTAATCCACCAAGTGGCGTAAGTTGAGAACTTATAGCCCTTGCGGTATTCAAACTTCTCTACGGCCCTAAACAGGCCGATATTGCCTTCCTGAATGAGATCCAAGAGGCTCAAACCCTTGGCCCCGGCGAATTTTTTGGCAATGGACACGACCAAGCGCAAATTCGCCTCGATAATCTTCTTTTCCGCCTCCTTATCCCCTTTCTCTTTGCGTTTTGCCAGCTCAACTTCTTCCTCCCCGGACAGCAAAGGTACTTTCCCTATCTCCTTTAAATACATCTGGATAGAATCGGCGCTGAGCTTGGACAAATCAAAAGTAACGGCCGCCGCGGCTTTCGCTGAAGTGATATTGGGATTTTTTTCCTGCACATCCAAAATCCGGCCGGAATCCTCGACGATACGGACGCCATTTTTCTGTAAATCCCCCAGAAAGACATCGTATTCATAAACATACTCTTCCACTTCCGGAAACAAATACAACAATTCCGTTTCTGTCACGAAACCGCGTAAACGCCCCTTATCCAAAAGTTTCTTCAACTGCTCTTCCGTCGGCTGGACCACCTCTCTCGGCGGCTGAGGCGCCGCTTTGACCTTGGGCGCAACCGGAACCGCTTTCTTTATCGGCTTAATCTCTGGTTTCTTGGCAGTCTTCGGCGCCGTCTTTTTAAGCGGCTCCTTCTTCGGCGCTTTCTTAACAGGCTTAACAGCCGTTTTTTTCAAAATTTTAGGCGCCGGCTTTTTGGCTGCAGCTTTCTTTACGGGTTTTTTAATAACTGCCGCTTTTTTAACTGGCTTTTTGACGATTTTTTTTGTGTTTTTTGTCGAGGCCATAAATTTAAAGGCTACGTAAAGAATTAAGCTGCTCGGTCAAATTTTTTATTTCCGCCATTAATGCATCCATCCCATCCGTTTGCCCTTCGGCTTCGGCGGCACTGATTTGATCTTGCAAATATTTTATTTTCCGCTTCAAGCTGAAGCGTTTTAATTCCAATAAAACTTGAGTAATTTCCGTTTTCAACTGATTGGCGTCATGCTGATAATAATCCTTTTCTCCCAGCAGAGCCAGGCGATCGATAATATCCGCACTACCGTCAGCTTGTTCTTGCAAATATAAGCGAAAAGAATCATATTCAAGCAAGGCAAACTTATTATAATAGATAATTAGGTTCTTGTAAAACGAGATTAATTTTTCTCCCAAAAGCTCATCCGGCTCCAAGTTTGAAGCGCTATAGGCAATGAAATCGGGCGATTTCAATAAAATAGCCAATAAAATTTCGGCCAGCCTTTCCTCGCGGTTAACATTCGCTAAAACGGGCGCGAGAGTCTCCGAT
>CAZIHD010000050.1:0-2498 GCA_964539015.1 uncultured Gammaproteobacteria bacterium | reverse complement strand
GGACGAACTTTTTTAATGCCAACCTGCAAACATTCTTCCGTCAGAGCCAGCAGGCGCTTGGCTTCCCGACTGACTTGGCCGACCGCCACAGTTGTACACATATCCGTATAAAAACCGCCGGCCGGCGAATAAGTATTGGTCGGCAAACCCAATTCTTTTCTTAAGCTCGGTTTAACCGGCCATTCCATGCCGATATCCAAATCAATAATATCACCCTCGGCCAAAATCCGGCCGGGAACAGCCGTCCCGTGGACAACTTCATCGTTAAGGGAAGCGCAAATCGCCGACGGGAAAAAAATACCGCCGCCCATCGGATAATCTTTAAAAGCGGGCCGGCCGCCGGCCGCTTCGGTCATAGTTAGCATGATAGTTTCTAAATCAGCCGTATTAACGCCGGGCTTGACGGCCGCTTTCAGGGTTCTTAAAATTTTTGCCAAAATGCGGCCACCGGCGTGGATAGCGGCAATTTCTTCTTTTGTTTTTAGATAAACCATAAAAATAAAAAATTAGGCGCGCTGTATTTTTCGGCCGGCTCTGATTGATAAAAACATAAAAACCGCCAAAAGCAAGCCGGTATTAAGCGGCGCGACCCAGAAAGGATATTCGTGGCCGAAGCTTTCCGTTATCATTAAAACGCCGAGCATGCCCACGGAATACATGGCTCCGTTCTTTAAATAAGCAAATTTAGAAATAAAATCCATGCCTTTAATCGTAAATTGGCGGACGACAAAAGCCCCCAAACCGTTGCCGAGAATAATAAGAGGAACGCTGAGCGTAAAAGCAAAAGCGCCGATGACGCCATCAATAGAAAAAGAAGCGTCCAGAATTTCTAAATACAAAATCTTGCTCCAGGCGCTCATGGTCGGATTAAGCAGCCGCTTTTCCTGGTCTTCGGCATTTTTCTTAAAGCCGTCGGTAATAAAAAAAGCGGAAACGCCGATAGTGGCCGCTAAAGCGAGAAGAGGATTCTGCCGCACAGCCAGATAAATAATTATCGTGGTAAAAATTGAAGAAAAGGCATAAAACCAGGCGCCTTGGCGATGAATAAAGCCTTCGACAAAAAAAGCATATTTCTTCTCTTCCAAAAAAAGCCAGGAGAGAAAAACGAGAAACAGATAAACGCCGCCGCCTAAAAGCAACAAAGGCTTGGAGGCGGCTAAATAACCGGCGACCTCGCCATTACCGGAAAAAGCGGCTCCCCAAATTTGTCCTAAAGATAATTGCGGCGCCGCCATCCAGACAATCGCAAAAGGCAGCAGGCCGCGGATAACAAAAACGGCAAACAGGATCCCCCAAAATAAAAAAATACGCCGATATTTAACCGACATCGTTTTTAAAATATTAGCGTTAACGATGGCATTATCGACACTGCTGATAATTTCAAACAAACAAAGGCCGATAATGATAATAAAGGCGTTTAAAAGCATAAAAATAACCAGCAGCCCAAAAAGAGCCGCCAGCCGTAAAAATTATTTTTTGAAACTCTCTAAAATTTCTCGAATATGCGTGCGGTCGACCTCGGTCAATTCTAATTCATGCCGCTTCTCGTATAAATTATACATATCGCGATTGATTGTATAACTGGAAACGCCGATACCTTCGCGAATTTTATCTTTGTATTTTTTTACCAACGACAGAACCAATTCTTTATTGCTCTCGCTCAAGTTTTGAAAATGATAATTTTTTCTTACCAATTCGTTAAGCTTTCGCTCAACCACATAGCTTGGTTCGTTGTTAATATCTTGCAAAAAATCTTTTAAATCCATATTTTTAAGACTTATCCCCTGATTATAGCACAAAAATGTAGTTTTAGCTACATTTTTGTTATGCACATTCGTGAATAATAAAGAAACCTAGAGCCCGTCGTATTCCCGCATCGTCAGCTGAGATTCTATCTGTTTGACTGTTTCGATCACGACCGAAACCACGATCAATAAGCTGGTACCGCCGACCGATAGAGATTGAATGCCGGTAAAATAACGCATGATCAAGGGTAAAATGGCAATGACACTTAAAAACAGAGCGCCGGCAAAAATAACGCGGTGGGTCGTATAACCCAAATAATCGCTGGTCGGTTTGCCGGGACGGATACCGGGAATAAAGCCGCCTTGCTTCTGTAAATTTTCGGCGATACGGTCGGGATGGAAAATAACTTCCGTATAGAAATAAGTGAAAGCAAAAACGAGAACAAAATAGACAATGCCGTAAACTAACTGATTGTTGAAAACAGCAATTACTTGCGAAGCAAAATTAGCGACCCAGGCCGTTCGGGCATGCAGAAAAAACTGAGCGATCTTAGGTTTAAGTTTTCTTCCAATAAACTGAAAAATACTAAGGAAATAAGCAACGGAAAGAAGGAGATTGCAAGAATATTAACCATTATTAACGAGCCAAAAAACTAACATGCCAGCAAAAAAATTACAAGGTATTGTGGTCTCTGACAAAATGCAAAAAACCGTTGTGGTTGAAGTTGAAAGCATAAAAGAACACCCAAAATA
>CAZIHD010000049.1:0-2546 GCA_964539015.1 uncultured Gammaproteobacteria bacterium | reverse complement strand
TTTATTAAAGCTCGGGCAGATTAGCGCCGCTGTGCCTGGAGCTTATTGGGAAACGCCGGGGTTTAAACCGATATACGCCGGTTTATATTATATATTATTATGGTTTTTTTGGCGGAGACAAACAGGGAAGTTAAAGCGGAAAAATAAATTGATTTATTAATTTTTTAGTTTTTAAAAAAACGCCCTCCGTTAGGAGAGCGCTTTTTCTGGACAGATTTTTTTTATTTTTCGTTCTTGGCCATAGTACGCATACAGCTGGTGCAGACTTTTAATTTCAGATCACCGACTTTTTTGGTTTGCAGATTGATGTTCTGTCTTTTTAAGGTTTGAATTTTGGAATGAGAACGGCTGGCTCCTTTAGTGGCGCCGCGTTTACATAAATCGCATCTTTTTGCCATATTATTTAGAGAAACAGCCGAGAGGAAGACACCAGCAGGCGGGCTTTATCGGCGGCCGCTTAATTTAAAATTTTGATGCTTAAATATTAGCATATTTTTAAAATTAATCAAGTTATGCTAAAATAAACTCAGCTTAATCAGAAAATTATCTTTTATTTTATGTTAATTTTATTTCAAATTATCATTTTGATTTTTTCCGCCGTTATCCACGAATATATGCATGGTTGGATGGCTGATCGCTTAGGCGACCCGACCGCGCGCGCGGCGGGGCGTTTAACTTTAAATCCTTTGGCGCATTTGGATTGGTTCGGTTCTTTTTTGTTGCCGGGCTTGATGTTGCTTAGCGGTATGCCTTTTGTTTTTGGGTGGGCAAAACCGGTGCCGTATAATCCTTATAATTTGCGCGACCGCCGCTATGGCGGCGCCAAAGTCGCTCTGGCCGGACCGTTAGCCAATTTTATTGTCGCCGCTTTTTTCGGTTTGTTATTACGTTTTTTGCCCTTTGTCAGTTTGACGTTTTCCGGTCTAATTGCTCTGATTGTTTATATTAATTTAGTCTTGGCGGTTTTTAATCTTTTACCGATTCCGCCCCTGGATGGCTCCAAAATTTTAGCGCCCTTTTTGCCGACCGCTTGGCAGAACAAATATCTAAGCTGGGAGCGCTTCGGCTTTATTTTTGTGATTATTTTTGCCTGGGCGGGTTTTTCTTATCTTTTACCTCTGATTGACGGTTTGTTCCGTTTATTGACCGGATCGGGAATTTCTTGATTAGCAAGCACGTTTAAGTCGATAAAAAAGTAGAATTCTTCGCTTATCTTGACTTATTTTTTTGATTTTGATAAAGTAAGCGAGTGATAACTCTATCCTGATGAGTCAGGATATTTTGTTATCACCAGAAAATTGATTTAATAATAGGTTTTATTAACCGTTGAAGAATTATGCCGACTATCAACCAATTAGTCCGTAAGGGCCGAAAATCAAAGAAGCAACGCCAGACTTTTTTGGCTTTGCACACGAGTCTTGATTCCTTGCACCGCAAGAAAAATGTTAATGCCAAGGGCGCTCCTTTTAAACAAGGCGTCTGTACTAAGGTGACAACCACGACCCCCAAAAAGCCGAACTCCGCTTTACGTAAGATTGCCCGCGTCCGCTTATCCAATGGCATGGAAGTAACTGCTTATATTCCCGGCATGGGTCATAATTTACAAGAGCACTCCATTGTTTTGGTAAAAGGCGGCAAAACCAAAGATCTTCCCGGTGTGCGTTATAAAATCGTCCGCGGTGTTTACGATGCTTCCGGTGTGGAAGCGCGCCGCCAAGGCCGCAGCTGTTACGGCGCCAAGCGTCCGAAAGCCGGCAAATAAATTTGTTTATTCTGGAGAGGCTTTTTAGGCCGCTCCTTCATATATAGGTGCGTATCAATAATAGCTATGATGCGCCCTTTCAAGCAATTATGAGAGGAAAACAAGCCCCGAAAAGAGATATAGAAGGGGACAGCAAATACAACGATAAAAATATCACTAAGCTGATTAATTACGTGATGAGCGACGGTAAAAAAAGCGTAGCTGAACGCGTGGTTTATGGTGCTTTCAATTTGATTAAAGACAAGACCAAGCAGGATCCGCGCCACGTCTTCAATAAGGCGATGAAAAAAGTCTGTCCTTTGGTAGAAGTACGCGGCAAACGCGTCGGCGGCGCCAACTATCAGGTTCCGTTCCAAGTGCGTGGTGAACGCCGTTTCTATTTAGGCTGCAATTGGATTATTAAGTCCGCCCATGCCCGCCGCGGCCACTCTATGGCCGAAAAATTAGCGGCTGAAATTTTAGATGCCTCAAATGGCGAAGGTGCGGCCGTGAAGAAGAGGGAAGCGGTCCATAAGATGGCTGAAGCAAATAAAGCCTTTGCTCACTTTTCAAGATAATCTTATTCTCGGAGAATTTCTTCGTCTTGAATTAATAACCTTTGAATTTTTAATTTTTATTATCTTATGCCTCGTGATTATTCTCTAGATAAAATCCGCAACATCGGCATCATGGCTCACATTGATGCCGGCAAAACCACTTTTACCGAAAGAGTCCTTTTTTATACCGGCAAAAAGCATAAAATTGGAGAAGTGCATGAAGGCGCCGCGGAAATGGATTGGATGGA
>CAZIHD010000048.1:0-2820 GCA_964539015.1 uncultured Gammaproteobacteria bacterium | reverse complement strand
TAACTGCCAAGCTTTTAAATTATACCACGCTTTGCGGTTCAATTAAAATAAAATGCGGCGTAGATTTTTTTATTTTTTCTTATTTCTTGCGCTCTTTAGCGCCAGTTTAGGCCTGGTTAGTTTTGCTATGGCTCAAGGATTGGATGTCGGCACCAATGCGGTCAACAATACCATTGCTCTCAGTTCGACTGATCCACGCGTCATCGCCGGCCGAGTTATTAATATTCTCCTTCTTTTTCTCGGCGCTATCGCCGTTAGTTTGATTATTTATGCCGGCTTTATTTGGATGACCAGCAACGGCAACGAAGATAAAATTGAACAGGCGAAAAAAATTCTTAAAAATGCAATTATTGGTTTAGTCATTATTTTAGCTTCTTGGGGGATTGCTTCTTTTATTCTCAGCCGCCTCTTAGGCGCCACCGGCGGTAACAGCAGCAACGGCGGTGATCAAAATAATTCTGCCTTAATCGGAACCGGCGCTATCGGCGCCTGTACAGTCGAAAGAGTTTACCCCGAAGACGGGCAAACCGATGTTGCCCGCAATACGTCTTTAATGGTTACTTTTAAAGAGGCCGTGAATTTAACCAGTGTCTGCCAGAATGCCAGCGGTACCGCTTGTGCCTGCAATGCTACTGATTGCCGGCTGATCAATCCTAAAAATATTCGGATTTTTCGACAGGATATTGGTGATAATTGCAGTGATTCCAGCTGTCCGGATAATAATACCAATGTTTATAACGCCTATGTCCAAGCTTCCGCTGACCGCCATACTTTGATTATTGTGCCGGTTGATTTTCTCGGTTCTCCTGACGGTAACATTGATTATAGCGTGAAGATGACCAGCGGTTTAGTTAAAGATGACGGTAAATCGATTTTTAAAACTTGCAATACCGATTATTTACAATGGAGTTTTCAAGTCAGCAATAAATTAGATTTGACGCCGCCTCAGGTTTCCAAGGGCAAGATTTTTCCTTTTCCCGATAATGCCGAAGATATTACCGGCCAATCGCAGCCTGCTGTGGCCGCGACCGCTTCCATCAAAGTAAATTCTTGTCCGAATATTTATCAGCCGGCAGCCGTTTTAAGTGTAACGCCGACCGCCGGCGGCCGTAGTGCCACCGCGACGATCGATTCTGATTACCACGCCGATTTTACTCTTCTTTCCGTAGTTTCGACTGTTGATAATACGCAGGCTCAATTATTTCATAACCAAGATTTATTGGGAGTAGCAAATTGGCAAGAAAATATTGTTAATTTTGCCGGGTTTTTTCAAATGACCGCGAGCAGCCATACGGCCGGTAATTCTTGGAATGTAAATATCAGGCCGGAAGTCTTAGCTGATAATCTGACGGTCGGCAGCGAAATTTATAATTTTGCCGCCACCAGTACGGGCAATAATATTTTAGTTAATCCCAGTAATTGCCAAATCGGATCAGCCGTAACGAATATTTATAATAAATTGAGCGGCCATCCCGATATCAATGTCAGTAAAAATGGAACCAAAATTTCTTTGACGGCTAAAGTAGCCGGTGAATCCGGCAACGACATCCAGCTTGCGACCAGCAATAATTCGGCTTTAACTTTACAGCCTTTCGCCGGCGGCCAGGATCAGATTAAAAGTAATAAAATTGAAGATAAGCAGGATCGGCCGATGAATTCTGTCATCCAGCTTAATTTTAACGAAGCCATGAATCCTTTGTTGGTTTCCGGCGACGCCTCCAGTGTCAGTCCTTATCTGCGCGTTGTCAACGCCGCATCCAGCACTCCTGCCGGCGGCGCTTGTTCTCAGGATAGCGATTGTACTTCCTATCAATGTACATCCGGTCATTGTGTCGGCAATTATCTTAACGGTAATTTTTTAATAGCCAACGGCTATAAGACGGTAGAATTTATTTCTGATAAAGAATGCGGCCAGAACGGTTGCGGCGAAAAGATTTATTGTCTGCCGGCTAACAGCCATTTAGCGGTGGAATTAATTTCCGCTGATCTTAAAACTTGCAGCACTTCCGCCGATTGTCTTAATTTTCAACCATTTTCGACTTGTGCTCCTTTTTCCGCTACGCGCCATACCTGCCAAGATGAAAATGGCAAAAATTATCCCGTTTCCGATCTTAATAATTTAAACGGAATCGTCGATGCGGCCATGAATTCCTTGGATGGCAATCGCGATGTTTTTGCGGACGGGCCCAAGGCATTTTATAACGAGAACGATGCAACCAATACGCCTCTGGCCAAAGATAAATATAAATGGTCTTTTTATATTAATGATCAGATTATGTCCGAACCGCCGCAGATAAGTTTTGTTAATCCGGAAAATAATAGTCTCGGCGCCGATACGAAAGAACCGGTTCAAATTAAATTCAATACTTTAATGATGAATAGCAGCCTGTTGACCGGCAGCGTGGTGATTAATAATGGCCAGCAGGAAGTTACGCATCATCTGATTAATATTTTCAGCGCTTCGCCCTCGCCACTCGGCTATTGGATTACAGCCGATAATCGCGATGAATCGCCGCTTGACGGCGAACCGGACACTACGGTTGCTTTTATCAACCATACGGCCATGGCCGCCTCCGTCGGTTATAAGCCGCAAGTCGGTTCCGGTGTCAAAGATATCTATCAAAATTGTTATAAGCCGAGTGCCGGTTCCGGCTGCAATGCGACGGCCGTAAATCCTTCTTGCTGTTTCGGCACGCCGACGGCCGTTTTGGGAGAAAATGGCAATTGTCCATAATTTATTGAACGCTTGAAAATTTGTTAACTTATTTTATTTTTTAAATCTGTGTTGAAGAACAAAAAAAATATTTTCCGTTTCTGGCT
>CAZIHD010000047.1:0-2906 GCA_964539015.1 uncultured Gammaproteobacteria bacterium | reverse complement strand
ACTATCAAGGTTATCAGCTTAACTTAATTGATACGCCCGGCCACGTTGATTTTTCATATGAAGTTTCCCGTTCTTTGGCGGCGGTAGAAACGGCTATTTTGCTTGTCGATGCGACTCAGGGTATTCAGGCGCAGACACTGGCTAATCTTTATCTGGCTTTAGAGCAGGACTTGACTATCATCCCGGTAGTCAACAAAATTGATTTGCCGGCCGCTAACGTCTCTAAGACTAAAGCGGAAATTATCCGCTTATTAGGTTGTGCGGATGAAGAAATTATTTGTGCTTCCGGCAAGACCGGAGAAGGGGTGGCGGAAATCTTGCAAGCCGTTATTGAACGCGGCTTGCCGCCGCAAGCCGCTACCGGCGGCGCCGCGCAAGCCTTAATTTTTGATTCAAAATACGATGAATATAAAGGGGTCGTAGCTTTTATCCGGGTTTTTGACGGTGAAATTAAAAAAGGTGAAATTATTAATCTCTTAGCGACCAAAGCGCGCAGCGAAGTTCTGGATATCGGTGTTTTTAAACCGGAGTATCATTCTACCGGCCTTCTTCCGGCCGGCAGTATCGGCTATGTCGTTACTGGTTTCAAACAGGTCGGCGATTGCCGCGTCGGCGATACGATGGTGGCCGGGGCGGGCTGGGAAAAAGTCTCTTCTTTGGCCGGATATAAAGAAGTAAAGCCGATGGTTTTTGCCGGCGTCTTTCCGCGCGAAGGCAATGACTTGGAAGATTTGCGCGAGGCGATGGAAAAATTAAAATTAAATGACGCCGCTCTTTCTTATGAACCGGAACGCTCCGATGCTCTCGGTTTTGGTTTCCGCTGCGGGTTTCTCGGTCTTTTGCATTTAGAAATTTTTCAAGAACGCCTGCGCCGCGAATATAATCTTGATTTGATTGTCACTGTCCCCAGCGTCGCTTATCGAGTAGTTAAAAAAGGCGGTGAAGAATTAATTGTGCGCACGCCTCAGCGCCTGCCTGATCCCAGCGAGATTGAAGCGATTGAAGAACCCTGGGTTAATTTGGACGTCATTACTCCGCAGGAATATATCGGCAATATTATGAGCTTGGCTCAGTCTAAGCGCGGTGTTTATAAAAATACCGAATATATTTCCGCCGGCAGCGATGAGGCTCGGGCAATTTTACATTACGTGATGCCTCTGGCCGCGATTTTGACCGATTTTTATGATAAATTAAAGAGTGTTTCCGCCGGCTACGCTTCCATTAATTATGATTATCTTGATTATCGGCCGGCTGATGTCGTTAAATTGGATATTTTTGTCGCCGAAGAAGCAGTCGAGGCCTTAGCTACTATCGTTTATCGCGATGATGCTTATCGGGAAGGCAAGGAGATTGTGGAAATTTTAAAAGATACCTTGCCTCGCCAGATGTTTGTTCTTAAGATTCAAGCGGCGGTCGGGGGTAAAGTTGTGGCCGCTGAACGCTTATCGGCGATGCGTAAAGATGTAACCGCTAAGCTTTATGGCGGCGACGTCAGCCGCAAGCGCAAGCTTCTAGAAAAACAGAAAAAAGGTAAAAAGAAAATGATGGCTGCCGGCAAAGGCAGCGTCGAAATACCGGCCGATACTTTCGTCAAGATTTTGAAGAGATAATCTTTGTTTATAATTTTAATTTTAATAATTTATGAAACGTCGAAAAATGGTCAAGTTTGTCTGGATTGTCTTGTCGGTAATTGTTGTCATTTCCATGCTCGCTTGGACTTTTGGGGCGATTTTTATTTAGCCCCATATGCATAAAAATTGGCAAATTGCCGCTGCCGAAACGGCGTTCGGTTCGGATTTGGCTGGAGTTAATCCGGTCGTCGCCACAATATTATGGAATCGCGGCTTGCGGACGGCAGAGGCTGTACAGGCTTTTTTGGCTGACGAAATTGATCCGGCCAGCGCTTTGGATTTATCAGCTGACGGTTCTTTGCTTTTTTACGATCCATTTTTGTTTCGAGACATGTCGGCGGCGGTTGATTTGATTATCAATCACCTTAAAGCCGGAAATAAAATTGTCGTTTATGGCGATTATGACGCCGATGGCGTCACCGCCTCCGTGGTTTTAGCCGAAGCTTTAAAAACCCTCCATGCTCAGGTCGAAGTTTATTTGCCCGATCGTGTCAGCGAGGGCTATGGTTTGAATAAGCCGGCTTTGGATCAGATTAAAGAACAGGGGGCGAAGCTGATTATTACCGTAGATAATGGTATCCGCAATCGCGAGGAAGTGGCTTATGCTCATAGCCTGGGCTTAGAAGTAATAATTACCGATCATCATGTTTTGCCGGATAAGCGGGAAGATTTGCCCGCTTGTCCGATTATTGACCCGGCCGATGCCACTGATCATTATCCTTGGCCTTTTCTCGCCGGTGTCGGCGTCGCCTTCAAGCTCGTGTGTGCGCTTTTGCAAGTTTCTAAATTGGAGGCCGGCCAGAAAAGCTTGATTGCCGAACGCGCCCTAGATTTAGTTGCTGTCGGCACGATTGCCGATATGGTTAATTTATTGGGTGAAAATCGCTGGCTAGTGAAGCGTGGTTTAGTAATTTTAAATCAGAATCGCCGTCTCGGCTTGCGGGAATTATTCAAGACTGCCAAAATCGCTTTAGATAAGCCCCTAGAGGCTTGGAATGTCGGCTGGCAATTAGGGCCGCGCCTTAATGCGGCCAGTCGCATCGGCCACGCCAACAGCGCTTTCGCGCTGGTCAGCGCGGAAACGGAAACGGAAGCTAAGGAATTGGCGCAAGAACTTAACCAACGCAATCTTAACCGCCAGCAGATTACCGAAGAAATTATTAAGCAAGTTGAGGCGCAGATTGACCCGAATAATCTGCCGCCGCTTATTATCGGCGTGGCCGGCGAGGATCAATTTTGGAACGAAGGAATTGTCGGCTTAGTCGCCGGTAAAAT
>CAZIHD010000046.1:0-3253 GCA_964539015.1 uncultured Gammaproteobacteria bacterium | reverse complement strand
CGAATCTCTGTTACAACCCGCTTGTCATTTGTCCGAAATGTGCGTAAACTGAGCAAACCTTGACTAATATAAAATATTGTGATAGATTAACTTTGTATTAAATAAATTACGTATAGCCAAGCTATATTTTTATTATATGGAAAATTTACTTGAAAGTATTGTGCGCGATCGCCGCAGTGAAGAGTTGGCTAAACTGAATGCCATCCAGATTGTCAATGGTCTTTTTTCTGATCTAATGGATCGTGAACGGGATATTTTGACCCGCCGTTTCGGTTTGAATGGCGATAAAAACGAAACTTTGGAAAAAATCGGCCAATTACATAAACTGACCCGAGAGAGAGTACGCCAGATTGAAAATGCCAGCATTAAGAAGATTAAACGCTTGGACAATCTGGGTGAATGTTTGGCTACCCTTAAAGGCGTGGTTAATGACTTGCTTAAAGAACATGGCGGCTTGTTGCGCCGAGATTTTCTTTTAGATATCCTGACGGTCATGAGTTTGGAAATGAGCAACGAAGACGATAAAAACAGCGAAGATTATCAGCACAATCGTCAAATGTATAAAAATAGTTTTGATTTTCTTTTGTCTAAATTATTGGCCGAAGATTTTGATTTAATGCCCAGTTCGGAAAGAATTAATGCTTCGATTAAATTAAAAGATGAATCGATAGATCATTTTAAAGATTTATCTCAGGAATTGCTGGCCAAAATTGATTCTCTGCAAAAGACCCTGGGTACTGATGAATTGTTGGATTTATTGAAACAGCTAGATAGCTATCCTCAATATCAGAAAAAATTAAAAGCGGGGGATGACATTGATATTACTTCAGTTTTTAAGAGCCAGGTTTTTCCGGATAAGGCGGAGCTGATTAACAGCAATAAACCTCTTTATTCTTTGCTTCAGGCAATTAAAGATTTGGAACAGAATAAATTTGGCCATTGGGGCAAGGCCGATTGGCAAGAGATTAAACCGAAAACCATTAACGATAAGATTTATCTGATTTTGAAGAATGCCGGCCAGCCGCTTCATTTTACAGAAATTGCCGCCAAAATTAATGATATCAAATTTGATAAAAAAAACGCCAATCCGGCCACGGTTCATAATGAATTGATTCTGGATGATCGCTATGTCTTGACCGGCCGCGGCATGTACGGCTTAAGAGATTGGCAGGCCGCTTAATTATAAATTTTCTCAAAGAATAAAAAACCGCTATTTCCTCAGGAAGCGGTTTTTTGTTTTTTAATATTTGTGCTAAAATAGTTGGAGAAAAGACGGCGCCCGAAGGCGCAGGGAACAAAATCATTTTGTTATGGAAATAACCATCGACACCACTCGTCTGGATGCTTTTTTCAATCTGCCGGCAGGCCAGATGTTCTGGTCGTTTTTTCTTAATATCGGCTGGATAATCATTGCCGTCATATTTTTGTACGGTTTTTCTTTGATTTATTTACAGAGACTACGCCAGCAATGGGCGGCCAAAAATTTAAGATACATTATCCTGGCTATCGATGTACCGAAGAGCAACGAACAATCGCCAAAAGCGGTAGAGAATATGTTTACTTATTTATCCGGCGCCCACGGTTCGATTAATTTTTTTGAGAAATGGTTTGAGGGAAAATTTCAGCCGTCTTTCAGCTATGAAATCGTCAGTTTGGAGGGTTATACTCAATTTTTAATCCGAACGCCGATGGAATTCCGCAATCTGATTGAAACTTCTGTTTACTCACAATATCCGGATGCGGAAATTTCAGAAGTAGACGATTATGTCGAAACCGTGCCGCATCATTTTCCGGATGAAGAATATGATGTCTGGGGATCGGAATTTGTCCAGGCCAATGATTGGGCTTTCCCGATTAAGCTTTATCAAGAATTTGAACATAAATTCGGCGAGTCTGAAACTCAGTTTAAAGATCCGATGGCTTCTTTAATGGATTTATGCAGCTCTTTGCGGGAAGGAGAACAATTTTGGTTTCAAATCGTTATTATTCCCATCGGTTTTGATTGGGTAAAGGAAGTTGATAAGGTAGTCGATAAGCTTTTGGGTAAAAATAAAAAAGCCGCGAGCGGCGCTTCGAAATTAGTGGAATGGATTGGCGAAGCCAGCGAAATGGTCTATAGCATCTGGGGCGATATTGAAGACAAAAAAGAAGATAATAAAGGCCTGTCCATGATGGAATTGACCCCTAAGCAGAAGAAACAAATCGAATCTATCCACGAAAAAGCGGCCAAATTAAGTTTTGAGGCCAAAATCCGAGCCGTTTATGTCGCCCGCCGCGATTCAATGGATAAAAACAAAGTTGTTAACGGCTTGATCGGCTACATGAAGCAGTTTGCGGCGATGGATTTAAATAATCTTAAACCGGATGTTTCTAATACCATGACCAAGGCTGTTTATTTTAATAAAGATCGGCGTTTGTTAAGGAAAAAGAATAATATCATCAGAAACTACGTTGCGCGCGAGGATACGGCCGGACGCAAAGCCGGTTTGTTTAACATTGAAGAATTGGCCACGATTTGGCATTTTCCGATTGATGCTAACGTTAAAGCACCGATGATCCAGAAAGCGCCCGGACGCAAAGCTGATGCCCCCTCCTCTTTGCCGATAGTCAATGATTCCGATCAGTCTCTGGCCGAATCTTTTCAAGCGGAAGTTTTGGGACAAAATAATTACAATCAAACCGCTAGCGCCGCTTCTGAAAAATCAATTAATAATCAAAATGATCCGGCCATACCGGAAAATTTACCTTTTGTCTGATGGAACAAATTAAAGAAAAACGTGGTCGCATCGGCATTGATGCTCGTTTTTACGGACCTTTAGGCAAGGGCTTGGGGCGTTATGTTCAAGAAATAGTGGATAATGTCATTCGGATAGATACGGAGGCGGGCAAAGAATTTGAATATGTAATTTTTCTTAGCCCGGAAAATTTTGATGAATTTAAAATTAATAGCCCCCTGACAGTGAAAAAATTAGTTTCGCTGCCTTGGTATTCTTGGCGGGAACAGATTTTTTTTCCTTGGATTTTAAAGCGGGAAAAATTAGATCTGGTTCATTTTCCTCATTTTAATGTGCCGATTCTTACTCCGATACCGTTTGTCGTTACCATTCATGATCTGATTCTCACCCGTTTTCCTAGCCGCCGCGCCTCCACGCTGCCTGCCACCTTTTATTGGTTTAAACAGGCCGCTTATCGTTTTGTCATTAAGACGGCCATTCGGCGGGCGCGCCGAGTTATTGCTGTCTCCGAGTTTACT
>CAZIHD010000045.1:0-3275 GCA_964539015.1 uncultured Gammaproteobacteria bacterium | reverse complement strand
TTTTCGTCTTTAAGCGCAGGGAATTAAGGACAACGGAAACACTGCTGAAGGCCATGGCGGCGCCGGCGAAAGCCGGATTAAGAGTCAGGCCGAAAAGAGGATAAAAGGCCCCGGCCGCCAAAGGGATGCCGATGAGATTATAAATTGAAGCCCAAAACAGATTTTCTTTGACGGTGCGGAAAGTGAGGCGGGATAAGCGGAAAGCTTGGGCCGCCTTTTTTAAATCGCCGCCCAGGAGCGTGATGCCGGCAGTGGCCATGGCGGCGTCAGCGCCGGTCGCCATTGCCAAACCGCTATCCGCTTGGGCAAGCGCCGGAGCATCGTTAATGCCGTCGCCGATCATCGCCACTTTATGCCCTTGATCTTGCAGTTCTTTGACCAGGCGCGCTTTATCCGCCGGCAGAATATTGGCGCGGACATTTTCTATCCCGGCCAGATTGGCAATCAATCCGGCGGCGGCGGCGCGGTCGCCAGTGAGCATGATAATTTTTAATCCTTGTTTTTTGAGATTTTTAATCGCCGCCACCGCTTCCGGCTTAATTTCATCGCCGCAGGCGATTTCGCCGATAAGGTTTCCGGAAACCTCAATGTTAATTATAGTTTCGCCCTGGGAACTATGAGCTTGCGCCCAAGCGCCTAAATTTTCTCCACTTTTGCCTATCTTAATTTCTACACCGTCAACCAATCCGCTGATACCTTGGCCATTTTCAGCTTGAAAATTACTAACAATTTTAATTTGATAAGGTAATTTTTTTTCTTTGGCCGCTTTGACAATCGCTTGAGCGAGAGGATGGTCAGAATAACGCTCCAAAGAAGCGGCCAGATTAAGAATATCATCTTCGCTGCGGTCTTTGTCTAAACTGTTGATACCGTTGACTTTTATCCGGCCGATAGTCATTGTGCCCGTCTTGTCTATAACTACCGTGTCTACCTGGCGGAGCTTTTCCAAAGCTTCGGCGTTTTTAATCAAGATTCCTTGTTGGGCGCCGCGGCCGATTGCAACCATTAAAGCAGTTGGCGTCGCCAATCCCAACGCGCACGGACAGGCGATAACGAGAACGCCAACCAAAGCGGTTAAAGCGCCGCTAAGCGCTTGATTGAAACCGAGGAGAGGCGTACCGATAACTAACCAGGCAATAAAGGCGGCTAGAGCGATGCCCAAAACAATCGGAACAAAAACGGCCGCAATCTTGTCGCTTAAATTTTGAATCGGAGCGCGACTGTTTTGAGCTTCATGGATAAGTTTGATAATTTGCGCCAACACCGTGTCGGCGCCAATGCGTTCGGCGCGGATAATTAATAAGCCTTGGTGGTTGATTGTGCCGCCGATAACTTTATCGCCGCTAACTTTATCGACTGGCAACGCTTCACCGCTGATTAAAGCTTCGTCGACGCTGGAGCGACCGCTGACGACTAAACCGTCAACCGGAATTTTCATGCCCGGTTTGACAATTAAGAGATCGTCCAGCTTGATAGCGCCCGTGGCAATTTCTTCCTCACCGTTATCAATCTGGCGATAAGCACGATCGGGCTGTAAAGACATTAAAGCTTTGATAGACGCTCCGCTTTTGCGCTTGGCCTTATTTTCCAGGCGTTTGCCCAGGAGTATAAAACCGATGACTACAATCGCGGCGTCAAAATAAAAATGTGTTGCCAAATTAAGGCGGGCAACTAAGGCCGGAAATAGAAAAATAAATAAGCTGTAAAAATAGGCGCTAGCCGTGCCTAATCCGATTAGAGTGTCCATGTTGGCCGCGCCATAGCGGGCAAAACGGCCGAGCGCGCGCAAAAAACGGCGGCCCGGGCCGAAGAGAACCACGCTGGCGCCAAGCAGGAGAAAAATATTAGCGGTTGCCATCGACCAGGGCAGGGCGGGTAAAACAGAAAAATATTCGGCGGCTAAATTATAAAGCATGATCGTGAAAACCAAAATCGCCAAAGGCGACGCCAGAAAAAAATCTTTTTTTTCTTGTTTATCTGTTTTTTCCTGTTCATCAAAGATTTTATTTTCCGGTTGATCAACGGTTGAATCAATCAAAACGTAGCCGAATTTTTTCAATTCCGCATTCATAACCGCTAAGGAAATTTTTTCCAAAGAAAATTCAATCTGCGCTTCTTCGCTGGCGTAATTTACAGCCGCAGTTTTAATGCCCGGCAGTTTTTCCAGTTGCGATTTGATGATTTGAGCACAGCCGGCGCAATGCAGGCCGCGAACCGAATATGTTTGTTTAAGCATATATTTGTTAATGACAGCCGTTAAGACTGCAGACCGGCAAGTTTTGTCCGGATAAGCCGGAATTAGCCGAGGCGGAGTTATCAGTTGACGCCGCACCGTCTTGATTAATTACTTCGATAACGCCGGTATACATTCCCATCGCGCAGCTGAAATTTATCGATCCGATTTGCGTGGGCGTAAATTCAATAATATTTTCTCCCGTTTTCAAATGTTGGTTGATTTTGAGCGCCGGTACGCTTAGACTGCTGGCACAAGAATATGGAGAGGTGCTGGTAATGATCCAGCGCACCGGACGATTAACTTCGACTTGAAAATGATTTGGGGAATAGCCGTTGCCACCTTGTTCCATTTTTATGATTTGGACATCTCCGATTACGGCTTGGCCGTTGATTTTATCTTGCGAAACGACTTCAGTTTGAAAACGCAGGAGTTGATAGGCATTACGGAAATTAAGCAAGCCGAAAGCGATGACAATCAAGCCGGCAATCTTTAAAAATAAACCGCGGTGCCGGCCTTTGATTAGAGAAACTAAGCCGCCTAAGCCCAGCAAGCCGACGGCAGTGCCGAGAGCAAAAAATGACATAATCAAACCGCCTTTTAAAAAACTGCCGCTGCCGAGCGCATAGATTTGCATTGCCTGAGTAAAGCCGCAAGGCAGAAAGAAAGACAGCGTTCCGGCCACAAGAGCGCCCAGCGGCCGATATTTTTTCGGTTGGGGATTTATCGGGATTAATTTGAAAAAACTTTTGGGCAGAGTCAGGCTGAAGCGTTGTAAGACAGGGAAGATCTCAAGAATTTGCAAGCCGAGGCAGATAATAACCAAACCGATAATCAGAGTGAGCCAGGCGCTAAAAAGTGGGGAAATTTTAAGATCGGCGCCGGCTATTCCTAAGAGGCCACCGAGGATAAAAAATCCAAGAACGCGGCCGAGATTAAAATAGAGATGAGGCTGAAATTTGCGGATTCGAGAAGCTTCGGGATGACGCTCGGCATAAGCGGCCGCCAAGGCGATAACGATGCCGCCGACTAGCGCCATGCA
>CAZIHD010000044.1:0-4135 GCA_964539015.1 uncultured Gammaproteobacteria bacterium | reverse complement strand
CTCTCGTTTCACTCGATGAAAAGCAAGCGCCCCGACCCGGCCTCGTGATGCGTCGTTTCACTCCGCATATCACTCCGGCTTTCAATTCCCGCCGCAAGCCAAGCAGTTGGCTTGCTGCACTCCGCCTCGTTTCACTCGTCGGGGTGCCGGGAATTGAACCCGGGCTACATGCACCCCATGCATGCGTACTACCGTTATACTACACCCCGAAAAACACGATAGCAATAGTTTAAAGAGATTTTAGATAGAAGTCAAATAGTGGATGTTTTTGGTAATGTTTGCTTTTCATTAGCCCGTCCAGTAAAATATAAATGGAGTTTTTTGTCCATCATTTATGATTAAAGAAATTCACGTGTATGGCTATATTTTATAACTTAAAAGAAGCAATGAAGGGCGGTCGGGCTTTTTTTTATTTTTCTTTAATTTTTACGGCGCTCTTTTTTGTTTTTTGTCTTTTTGAACCTTGGCGGAGTTTTTGTTTGCATGATGGCGGCCAGGCTCCGCAGAACGAATCTGTTTATTTGGCGGCCGTCGGCCTATTATTAATCATTTTTATTTTTTATTTTTTATTTTTTCGGAAGCGGCTAGCCGGCAATTATCGGTGGGCATTTTTAATTTTTTTCGCGTTGAGTTTCAGCTTGTCATTATTATGGCCGTTAACTTCGGCCGATCTTTTTTCTTATATCTCTCAGGGCCGGGTTTGGTCTATTTACGGCCTTAACCCTTATTTGTATGCTTATAGTTCGCTGCCCGGAGATTATTTTTTTTCTTTTTTAAATAATTTTTGGAGTTTTCGAACAGCACCTTACGGTCCTGTGTTCATGCTTGTGTCCGGATTTTTTGCCTGGCTGTCTCAATTTAGTTTGTGGTGGAGTTTATTTGGGTTGAAACTATTTTTTGCCGGTTTAAATATCGCCGTCGGTTATCTGATTTATCGTTTTCGCAAAGATTTTTTTTCTTTTTATCTATATGCTTTTAATCCTTTGGTTTTATTGGAAATAATTATCAACGGCCATAATGATATCTTATTTGTATTATTTTTGGTATCGGCGATATTTTTGGCCGTTAGAGATAAGAGCAAAAGAATTTTTTGGCCTTGTTTATTCTTAGCTTTATCGATTCTGACCAAATATTTGTCGTTGCTTTTGCTTCCAATCTGGCTGATAATTTTTTGGCGGGAGAATCAAGTTGAACGGGAGCGCTGGCGTATGATCTTAAAAGTTGTCGCTGCTTTCACTTGTTCCGCTTTATTTTATCTCCCTTTTCTTTTTAATTGGCAGACGATTATTTCGCCGCTTGCCGGCCAGGCGCGCTTAGTCGGTTTTTTTGTTTCTCCTTTAATTATTATTATCACTCCTTTATTTAAAACTTTTTTTCTTAATTATCTGGGTATATCAATCACGATTAGCCGCGGATTATTTTTAATCTTTTACGTTTGGCTTTTATACCGTGTCTGGCAAAAAGGTAATCGCGGCAATCTTCTGTATTATTCGGCTCTAGCTTTCGGTGCTTTCCTCTTGTCGGCCTTTACTTGGCTGATGCCTTGGTATTTTATCGCTTTAATCGCGATGCTAAGCTTGCTTTATAGCCAGCCTGAATATCGCCGCCTGGCCGCTATCAGCCTTTTAATCTTTACCTTTTACGGGATTATCTATTATTTTATTTTACGTTAAAATTAATCCGGGAATTGCTTTTGCTTAAAGATTAAAGTAATATAATAATAAAGAATTATAAATATATGGACGTACAAAAAACAATTTTTTCCGGCATTAAACCCAGCGGCGACCTTACTATCGGCAATTACATCGGGGCTATCAGCCAATGGGTGGAGATGCAGGCTCAGTATCGCTGTATTTTTTCCGTTGTCGATTATCATGCCATTACCGTTAAGCAAAATCCGGCTGATTTGCGTCGGCGTATTTTTGATATTACTAAAATTTATCTGGCGGCCGGAATTGATCCGGAGCGCTCAATTATCTTCCAGCAGTCAGCGGTTTCCGCCCATACGGAATTAGCCTGGATCTTGAATTGTTACGGAACTTACATGGCTGATTTAAAAAAGATGACACAATATAAAGATAAGGCGGGCGATAGGGAAGAAGCTGTTTCCGTCGGTCTTTTCGATTATCCTGTTCTGATGGCGGCGGATATTTTATTATATGATACGCAAGCCGTACCAGTAGGCGAAGATCAAAAACAACATGTGGAATTGGCACGTGATATTGCTAAGCGTTTCAATAATGAATTCGGCCGGATTTTTGTTATTCCGGAAGCGGTTGTCCGTAAAGACGGCGCCCGCATTATGAGCTTAACCGATCCGACCAAAAAAATGGCCAAGAGCGATGGCTCTGCTCAGGCTTTTATTGCTCTTTTGGATGACCCAGAAGCGGCAAAGAAAAAAATTATGAAAGCGGTGACCGATTCCGGTGCTGAGATTGATTATGATTACGAGAATAAGCCGGCTCTCGCCAATCTGCTGGCCATCTATGCTTATTTAGGCAATCGTCAGATTTCGAGGTTAGTGAAAGATTATGCCGGCCAGGGTTATGGTAATTTTAAAAAAGATTTGGCAGTAGTTGTCGCTGAATTTCTAACCGCTTTTCAGAAAAAATTTAATCAGATTTCCGATGCCGATGTGCAGACGATTTTGGAAAAGGGCAGGGTTCAAGCGGAAGAAATCGCCAACGCAAAATTAGAAAAAGTGCGCCAGGTTATAGGAGTGCGTTAATTTTTAGTTGTTTCTAATATTTATGATGATTAAGAATTTTCCTGAATTGCGCCAAGTCTATAATTATGATTGCGGAGCCAGCGCTTTGCAGTCCGTTTTAATTTATTATGGTTTTGATGTCCGCGAAGATAAGCTTATGGCTCTGATTAAAACTGACAAAAATGGCAGCCGCCCGGAAAATATACGGCAAGCCTTGGAACGATTTAAAATTAGAGCTAAGCTGATTTATCGAATGGATCTTGCTAAATTAAAAGGATATTTAGATCAACAGCGTCCGGTAATTATCGCTCTGCAAGCTTGGTCAAAGCAAGAAAAGGACTATACACAATCCTGGGTTGACGGCCATTACGCCGTTGCTATCGGCTATGATCGGCAGAGAATTTATTTTGAAGATCCGTCTTCTGTCCGTCGCACTTATTTAAGTTATAAAGAATTATTGGCACGTTGGCATGACTGTGACGCCGCGGGTAAAAAATATTATAATTTGGGCATTGTCGCTTTAGGAAAAATTAAGCCAAGGGTGAGAGTGGAAAAGATGCTTTGATTATATAAAAAAAGAAGAGGGTTGCTAATTGGTTTAGCTAACCCTCTTTTTTTAGTCCTGTATAGTGTTATTTCATTTTTTCCAAAAAAAATTTATATATTTTTGGAATAAAAGAACAAACTATTGATAATATTGTCGCCGCTGCGACAACCATATAAGCCACAATTGGGTCATATACAGCGGAGAATAAAGATTCTCCCATGATTGTTTTTATCACTCCAAAAATAAAAACAAACACCACCGGGATGTAAATCACTATCTCTTTCCAGATGGGCATTTTTATTTTTTTTGGGGACAAAATTGCCATCAACAAGATGGTTAATAGCATGTATCCTTGTAGACAGACATGGGCAGTTGTTTCGCCCAATAGAAATGAAAAAATCCATAAAATGGCCGTTAATACTCCGGACACGGCCAACCCGGCAACAATTTTTTTTGTCTTCATTGTTTTTGATTTTTAAATTAATAATAAAGGTAATTATCCAAACCGCCGCTAACGACGAGCTAGATAATTATCTTTATTAAAAACATCTTTGTTAAAGAACGGACTTATTTTGACTTTTAATTATATAACCTTTTTACTATCTTGTCAATAGTTATTATCGCAATTAATTTTATTAAATATTATCTAATTTTAGCCAAACAAAAAATCGCCTTAAAAGGCGATTTTTTATACTGCTACTTGGTAAAAAATTTTGAGTCTGATCGGCACCGCTTCGAATAATAATATTTTATTATCTTGCGATAATATCATTGTACCGAAGTACAATGTCGACTATTGTCTGCTTCATCGATGATGAAGGACAAATACTCCCTAGAAAGGAGGTGATCCATCCACAGCTTCCGCTACGGATGCCTTGTTA
>CAZIHD010000043.1:3371-4665 GCA_964539015.1 uncultured Gammaproteobacteria bacterium | reverse complement strand
ATTGTTATTGAGCGGAGAACCGGGTATCGGCAAAAGCACATTGGCGGCGCAATTAGCCGATGCCTTGAGCCAGCAAGGGGAAGTCTTGTATGTGAGCGGCGAAGAGTCGGCGGCGCAGGTTAAAGGGCGTTTGGAGCGATTAGGCTGCGATCTCAGCCGGTTGCGCTTTGTCGGAGAAACGAGCGTGGAAAAAATTACCGGCGCGGCTTTGAAATTAAAGCCGGCTTTAGTGGTGGTTGATTCTATTCAAACCGTATATTCTTCCTTAATTCCTTCGGAAGCGGGCAGTTTAAGCCAAATCCGAGCGGTGGCGGTAAAATTTTTAGAAATTGCCAAAGAGCATGAGATTACCGTTCTGCTTATCGGCCATATTACTAAAGACGGCCAGGTTGCCGGCCCCAAATCATTGGAGCATATTGTTGATACGGTGTTGTCTTTGGAAAATGAACCGGGCAGCAATTATTGTCTTTTGCGCGCCAGCAAGAATCGTTTCGGTTCGGTTAATGAACTTGGTGTTTTGGAAATGACCGGCGCCGGTTTTGTGGAAGCCAAGGATCCGGGCTCGGTTTTTCTCGGTTCCGGAGCGACCGCCATCGCCGGTTCGGTAATCGGCTGTGTTTTGGAAGGCAGTCGTCCCTTTTTGGTCAATATTCAAGCTTTAGTCACCAAGACCGTTTTTGGTTATCCGCAGCGCAAATCTAGCGGCTTGGATTTGAATCGTTTGCAGGTTTTAAGCGCGGTAATCGCTAAACGGAGCAAAATTAACCTTGTTACCCGCGATATTATTTTAAATGTGGTCGGCGGTTTGAAAATTAATGATCCGGCCTTGGATTTAGCCGTTTGTTCAGCTATAATATCTTCATATCTGAATAAGCCTTTGCCGGCCGGTTTGGTTGTTATCGGCGAAGTCGGCCTGGGCGCCGAATTGCGGCCGGTTTTCCGAATTGAACAGCGTTTAAAGGAGGCGGAAAAATTGGGCTTTAAGAGCGCTATTGTTCCGGAAGGGGTGGATTATAAGGCGGGGAAGCTAAAATTGTTTAAAATCAAGAATTTGGGGGATTTGGTGGAGATATTGTAGGATTGTTGTTCTGTGACTTTTGCTTTATTATACCCGGCTAATTGCTATTGACAATATTATATAAAAGTGATAGAATAACCTTGTCATAAAAAAGTGGAAAAGATTAGAAAAAAAGTGAGCTGCTGTCCTTTAAAAAAAGATTTAATGGTTTGTAAGGCTTGATCAGAGATGGCCGGGCATTACAAACCATTAAAATTGTATAATCATGAAAAAAAT
>CAZIHD010000043.1:0-3271 GCA_964539015.1 uncultured Gammaproteobacteria bacterium | reverse complement strand
ATCAGAGATGGCCGGGCATTACAAACCATTAAAATTGTATAATCATGAAAAAAATAAAAGAATTATGTATAATGATTTTCGCCTTGAGTTATTTGGCGATGTCTTTCTTGGGGTTTATTATTTTTACCCCGTTAGTAAAAAAAATAATAGCCGCCATCGGAGCTGTCAACGGCATTTTTTTAGCCGTTATCTGCTTTCTAAATTTCTTTACCCTGCTTGTTGGGGAGAGAAATGATGCCACGGAAATGGCCTTGCACTACATTGCTAATTGGCAAATAACTTTGCCGTTGGTCGTGTGTACCTCTTTGGCCATCAGATGGAAAAAAGAGGCGGAATTTTGCCTCTTTGGGTTTATAAAATTATTGGGGAAAATACCCACCCCAAAAATGTTAAAATAATTTTCCGCTATAATCGCACCTTCCCCTAATTTGGAAGGTGTTTTGCTATTCCCGAATTAAGTCTATAAATAAAAAATATCTCCTCAACCGTAATTAAGGAGATAATTTTTTAATCCTTTCTGCTTTTTAATGTGAATTGATGGCGTCTATGCAAATTGATGGCGCCACGGTACTGCTCTTTTTTTTGTATTTTTGTTTTTTTGCTCTTGTGCAACAAAAGCTTTGATTTTTTCTTTGTCTTCTCCGGGTATATTCAGAGATTTTAAAGAATAATATTTTCCAAAATTTTTAGTTATGGCGATATTCCGGCCATTGTTGTGGGTAATATTTTCTTTGTCGAAAAAGAATTTTCCGTCCAGACAGACGAACTCGAAAAATTGTTTTAAAATTTCCACTCTTTTCTCTAAAGGCAGTTTGACATCATTTAAGGATACCGCCTGAGTCATTGGTTTTGCTTTTTCAGCATTGACACCAATCGCGTTTACGATAATTAAACCACTATTGTCGCGTTTGATGTCATGACTGGAAAAATATATTTCTATATCTCCAGCCGCGGCGTGCACAAATCCATTATAGGATTTTGGCACAGTTTTTTCATCTGTTGCATTCATTTTTTTAGATTTTAATGAAACGAGTAAATTGATTATCTTCATCTTATCTATTCTTTTTTTGTTTGTCAACCATCAGTCTAAGGCTATTTTTAGCCCTATTCCAGATGCGCTTCTTGGTCGCTATTTTCTCCTAAATAGGCTTTGAGAGCGGGGTAATTTTTTAACTCTGGATCAGCTTTAATTATTTCCGTTGCCGCCTCTTGAGCTTTTTTGATTAATTCATAATCAAACAGCGAGGCGATCCTGAGTTCCGGAAAACCGCTCTGGATAAGGCCGTAGAGATCGCCGGCGCCCCGTAATTTTAAATCTATCTTTGCCAGCGACAGACCGTCGTTATATTTACTCAAAGCTTGCAGCCGTTCCGCGGTTTTTGGGCTTTGTTGATCGCGGCTGGTCAGGAGGAGACAGTATGATTGATGTTCGCCCCGGCCGACCCGCCCGCGGAATTGATGTAATTGGGCTAAACCGAAACGTTCCGCTCCTTCAATCAGCATGACCGTGGCATTGGGCACATCCACGCCGACTTCAACCACGGCGGTCGCGATTAAAATCCGAGTTTCACCGTCGGCAAAAGCACGCATCGTTTTTTCTTTATCCGAGCTTTTTAAGCGTCCGTGGATTAAGCCGATGGCCAGTTCCGGAAAAACTTCATTTTTTAAACGCTTGTATTCCGCGGTTGCCGCTTTAACACCGAGTTTGTCCGATTCTTCCACTAAAGGACAGATAACAAAAGCTTGATGCCCGGCTTTAATTTGCTGGCGGACAAAAGTATAGGCTTGATCGCGCTGTTCTTCAGAGACAATTTTAGTGATAATCGGCCGGCGGTTTTTGGGCAATTCTTTAATCAAAGATAAATCCAGATCGCCGTAGATGGCGAGCGCTAAAGAACGGGGAATCGGCGTTGCCGTCATGGAAAGAAAATGAGGCCAGAGGCCGCCGCCGCTTTGCTGGAGTTTCTGTCTTTGTTTGACGCCGAAACGATGTTGTTCATCGACGATAACCAGCGCCAGTTTCGGAATGTTGTAATCTTGAATCAATGCCTGAGTGCCGATAATAACTTCCGCCTCTTGAATAATTTTGTCCCGTCTGGCTTGTTTGTTTTTTGGCAAGTCAAAATTTGCTTCCGATTGGCTGCCGGTAAGCAAAGCCAATTTAACATTAAAGGCGCCGAGCATTTTTACCAGATTTTGATAATGCTGAGCGGCTAAAATTTCTGTCGGCGCCATCAGGGCACCTTGGTATTTATTGATGGCAACATTGAATAAAGCCATCGCCGCCACGACCGTTTTGCCGGAACCGACATCGCCTTCCAAAAGCCGGGACATCGGCGCGTTTTCATTAATATCCTGGAGAATTTCCCAAGCGGCTTGTTTCTGTCCGGGGGTGAGAGTGAAGGGCAGGGATTGGACAAATTGGCGCGTGAAGATTTCTTGAAATTCTATCTTTGGGGCGATTTTGTTTTTAAGCTGGTATTTTAACGATTGAGAACGCAATTGGCGCAGGAAAAGTTCGCTGAAACCGAGGCGTTGGCGGGCGGCTTGCGCTTGTTTTATATCTTCAGGAAAATGAACCTGTCTGATGGCTTCCGCCAGAGATAATAGTTTTAAATTTTTTATCAATTTTTCCGGCAGCCATTCCTCTAATTTATCCGCGGCCGGCAAAGCTTGTTTAATTAAAAAGCGCAACTGTTTCTGTGTCAGGTCGGCGTTGAGATGATAGACCGGCACTAAACCTTGAGTGTGGATTAAGCCGCTACCGTTAATCTTTTCATATTGCGGCGAAATAAGGGTTAATTGACCGTAACTTTCGGCGGTTTTGCCGGCCAGAGAAACTTTGTCCCCCGGCTTTAAATTTTGAGTGATAAAGGGCTGGTTAAACCAGATAACCTTAATTAAACCGCTGTCATCGCTGATTAAAGCTTCGGTTAGTTGGCGATGCTGGCGAGCGCTGCGTTTATTTTGAATCAATTCAATCGTGCCGGCGATACTGACATTCTGTCCTGGCTCGATTTTATCAATCAGCGTGGTTTGGCTGAAATCTTCGTAACGGAAAGGAAAATAAAAAAGCAGGTCCTGGACGGTTTCCAAACCTAATCTTTTTAAATATTGAGCAGTGCTTTTACCGACGCGGTTGAGCGCCGGCAGGGGGACGCTAAGTAACATGATATAAAATAGGCGCCGATAAAGCGCCTATAAAATAATAAATTGGGTGTGCCCTCACCAGGAATCGAACCTGGATTACAAGATCCGCAATCTTGCGTTC
>CAZIHD010000042.1:0-4733 GCA_964539015.1 uncultured Gammaproteobacteria bacterium | reverse complement strand
CCTTGACTCAATATTGGTTTACTGGTAAACTACTTTTGATTAAGCTAAAGCCTTTATTATTTTAAAAAAGATGGAGCAGATAGTTTATGATCAATTAGATGAGCATCGTTTAAGCGGCTGGCTCGGTTTTACTTTCATGCGCATCAAAACGCTGGCGGATCGTTTTATGTTTGAGCCGGTCGGGCTGACAACCGCCAGTTTTCGTATCCTGATGTTGTTGGACAAGCTTGGGCCGCAAGCGCCCTCCCAGATTATTGATTTATTGGGAGCGACTAAATCAAATATCACCCAGCGCCTCCATCTATTGGCTCGCCGCGGCTTTATTGAAATGACGCATCGCGCCGAAGCGGACAAACGCCGTATTTCCGTTCGGATTACCGCTCTCGGCCTCAAACAAACCGCCATTGCCCGCCAACTGTTAAAGAAACATAATTTACATATTGAAAATTATTTCACAAAACAAGAAGTGCAAGATTTTTTGCGTTTGCTGCGCAAGCTTAATGTCGGCTTGGATCAGTGCAAAATCGAACTTCAAAATTATTATGAAAAGAAATAAAGCTAGTTTTTTGCTTCTTTTTTTGCTTGTCCTCGTGCCGTTTTTGTCCGGATGCGGCAGTAAAGTGGAAGAAGCCGCGCCGACTCCGGCCGCGGCCGTTGTTAAAGTGCAAACCGTAGCGGAGAGTCATGAGGTCAAACAGGCCTTGGAATATCCGGCGCTGGTGGCCGCCGAGACGGAAGCTAAATTAATCGCTAAAACGGCCGGTACTTTATCCGGAGCGGATTTTGCCGTCGGCGATCAGACTAGCGTCGGTCAAAGCTTAGCTAAGATTGACGAGGTCGGCATGACCGGCGCCAATACCGGCGGCGTGAACAGCAACCAGATTCGGCAAGCGATTATCGGTGTGGAACAGGCTCAAGCTTCATATCAATTAGCAAAGACGAATTATGAAAATTTGCTCGTGTCTTCGGTCAAAGATGTTAAGCAAGCGGAAATTTCCCGCGATCAAGCGGCTAGCGGCCAAAATAATCTTGGTATTACCAGCAATGAGAGTGTAAAAAGCGCGGAACTGGCTTACGAAACCGCAAAAATCGCCACCGAACAGGCCAAGCTTAATTTACAGAATCGCGAAAAGCAATTAAAGCAAGGTTCTCAGGATACAAACGATAATGCCGATACGGCCGCTGACGCGGCGGCTAATACGGCCGGAAATATTTTGACTGGCATCAATAATTTGGCGGGCTTTGACGATAATAATGTTGTCACCATTCCTTATAGCAGTAATCTCGGCGCTCTTGACGCCAGTGCTTACAATAAAGCCGACGCCGCCTATGAAGCCGCTAAGGAGGCATATAATCAATATGGTAAACAGAATTTAAGTGATATTAATACTAAAGTTAACGCCGTTATTAGTTTAACTGAGAAAATGAAGGCTTTAGCGGATGCCACCAAATATCTTTTTGACAAGAGTATTTCCTCTTCCGCTTTGCCGCAATCATCCAGCAATGGCGGTTCCTCTCTTTCCGGTTTACAATCCGCAGCGGCCGGCTATCAATCGCAGTTATCGGCCACTTTGAATCAAGTGCAGGGAGCCAAACAGGGGCTGGCTAATACTTCGCTCGGTAATGATACTACCTCCGATTCTTTGCAGAAGGCCTATGATTTGGCACAGAAGCAAGAAGCGAGCGCCGCCCAAAGTTTAAATAATCTTAAAGCCGGTAATACTAGCCAGAAGGATCAGGCCGGTTTTGCTGTTAATCTGGCCGAAAATCAATATGAAAATTTGAAAATAAAAATTGATTCTCAACTATCCGCCGCCAGGACGCAAGTGGATACAGCGCAAATGCAATATAATAACGCTTCGGTCGCTTTGCAGAGTCTATACGACGTCCATTCTATCGTGTCGCCGATTGCCGGCACCGTGACGCAGAAATTGGCCGATACCGGCGATACTGTCAGCCCCGGCCAAACCGTGGCCGTTGTCAGCCAAACCGAAAGCCTGAAAGTAAAATTCTTTGTCGAATCTGATTATGTTTTGGAAATGAAATTAGGCACGGCCGTGAGCGTCGTTGATGCCGATGGCAAAATTTACCCCGGTTTGATTTCTTCGGTTTCCGCCCAAGCGGATGCGGCGACGAAGCGCTTTCAAGTTGAAGTCAAATTGGAAGGGGCGGAGAAGCCGCTCTTAGGGACGGTGGTGACGGTCAAAGTTGCTTTGTCAAAGAGTGTTGGTACTCGTACCGATGCCGTCATTGTTCCTTTATCTGCTTTGGAAATCGGTCAGAACGGTACTTCTTTATTTATCGTTGCTGATAACAAAGCTAAAAAAGTGACGGTGGAAGTGATTTCCGTCATCGGCGAGATGGCGCAAGTGAAGATTGAAGCGGCGCCGGAAACGCAGATAATTATTGATGGTAATAAATTTCTCAAGGACGGCGATAATTTAGAGATTAAACAATAATTTTATGGAAATAAATCTGCATAAGCCCGTCGAAGCCGGTTTGGATCCTGTCAGTAAGAGCTCCGAAAATGTTTACTTGGAAAATTTGCAATTTGATCCCGGTTTGAAAAAAAGCTGGCTGAATTTTTTTATCGTCAATTTCCGCGTGGTTATTTTGCTTTTGATTTTAATCACCGCTTGGGGTATTTATTCGTTCCAATCTTTGCCGCGCGAATCCAGTCCGGAAGTGAAGATCCCGATGGCGGTGGTGATGACGGTTTATCCCGGCGCTTCGCCGGCGGATGTGGAAGAATTAGTGACGAAAAAAATCGAAACCAAAATTTCCGGAATCAAAGATATTGATAAAATTACTTCCAAATCATCAAATTCCGTTTCGGCAATTACGGTCGAATTTTCCGCCAAGGCGAATTTGGATGATTCTTTGCGCAAATTACGTGATGAAGTTAATGGCCTCAAAGGTTCCTTGCCTGATGAAACCAATGATCCGATCGTCCAGGAAGTTTCTTTGGACGATACGCCGATTTTGAATGTGGCTCTGGCCGGACCTTATGACGGGTTTGCTTTGCGCCAGCTCGGTGAAGATATTCAAGATGAATTAAAAAAGATTCCCGGAGCCAGGGAAGTGAATATTTCCGGCGGCGACGAAACGGAATTTGAAATTGCTTATGATCCGCAGAAATTAGCTTCTTTTAATTTATCCGCCGATTCCGCCAATAGCTTGGTGGCGGCTTCCAACCTGGCGATTCCCGCCGGTACTTTCAAGGGAACGGAGTATTCTTATCCTGTCCGCGTTGACGGCCGTTTTTTCGATGCGGAAAAATTAGGGAACACTCCGTTATTTCATACCAGCGAAGGGGCGATTGTTTATTTGAAAGATGTGGCCGCAGTTAAAGAAAAGGCGATTGAAAAAAATGTTTATTCCCGTCTCGGCACCCGTACTGGCACTAATGGTTCTCAGGATGACATCACTATTCAGATTGTCAAAAAGACCGGCGGTTCTATTTTGGATACGGTCGATCAAGCCAAAGCGACTTTGGATGCGGCCGTCAAAAAAAATTCCGGACTTACTTATGAAATCACTTACAATGCCGCCGATCAGATTGACGAAGATTTTAATCAATTGGCTCACGATTTAATTTTAACTTTGATTTTGGTTTTTACGGTCTTATTTTTGATTGTTGGCTTTAAAGAAGCTTTGGTGGCCGGTTTGGCCATTCCCTTGGTGTTTTTTGTTAGCTTCGGTGTCATGATGCTGGCCGGCATCAGTTTGAATTTTTTATCTTTATTTTCTTTGATTCTGGCCTTAGGCCTTTTGGTCGATGACGCCATCGTCGTTGTTTCGGCGATTAAACAGTATCTGCGGACGGGTAAGTTTACTCCGGAAGAAGCGGTGCTCCTGGTTTTTAATGATTTTAAAACCGTCTTGACCACCACGACGCTCACTACGGTTTGGGCCTTCTTGCCGCTTTTGATGGCCAGCGGTATTATCGGTGAATTTATCAAATCAATTCCGATTACCGTTTCCGTTACTTTGATTTCTTCTTTAATCATCGCTTTCGTCATCAATCATCCGCTGACCGCCGCTCTGGAAAGGGTGCGCTTGACGCGGAAATTATTTTCCTTCTTTCTCGGTTTGTTCGTCATTCTCGGTATTGGCGGTTTCTTTCTGCCGTCGCTTCTGGCTAAAATCATTGTTCCTTTGATTTTCTTAGTCTTGGCGGCCGTGATGTCGGCTTGGTATTTCCGCGGCGGCCGTAACACGCTTCTGGCTAATAGCGCTTTAATTGAAAGGGAATGGCAGGATGATGAATTTATGAAAGCGCAAATCAAAGAACGGACCAGTCATCAGAGCAGCGACGTTTGGCATCGTTTGCTCAACGGCGTTATCCATTTTGATCGTATTCTGCCTTATTATGAGAAATATTTGCGCCGGATTTTAGCGACGAAGCGCAGCCGTCTCCTGACTTTAGGCGTCGCCTTTGTTTTGTTGATCGCCGCCCTCGCTTTGCCGGCGACCGGTGTGGTGACCAGTGAATTTTTTCCGCCTTCTGATTCCGAAGTTATTTATATAAATATTGAAGCACCTTCTGGTTTGAAATTGGAAGAAAGCGATAAGATCGCCCGTCAGGTGGAAGAAAAATTATTTAATTATCCGGAAGTGGTTAATTTTTCCACTCTGGTCGGACAGTCTTCCTCCGAATACAGTCTTTCCGGCGGCTCCAGTTCTTCGCATCTGTCTTCCATCACTCTCAAGCTTACTCCGTCTAAAGACCG
>CAZIHD010000041.1:0-4770 GCA_964539015.1 uncultured Gammaproteobacteria bacterium | reverse complement strand
CAAAATAATCCGTCGTCCCGCGTCCCGAGGAGGCGTCTGAATCAAGATTTTGATTCGGGCGTAAAACTGGGCGCTGATGACTTATGTTTCTATGGAAAACATCGCTTTGCCAAAAAAAGTAGATTTCCTCGCTGGGAAGGATGCCAACGAAGGCGTTGTAGTGGTGGAACCTTTATATCCTGGTTACGGCATGACTTTAGGCAATCCTTTGCGCCGCGTTTTGTTGTCTTCCTTGCCGGGAGCAGCAGTTGTCGGGGTTAAGATTAAAGGTGCCAGCCATGAGTTTATGGCTTTGCCCGGCATTCAAGAGGATGTTTTGGAGATTATCCTTAATATTAAGCAGTTGCGCTTAAAAATCCATGGCGATGAAGAAGTGCGCTTGGAATTGAAAGTAAAAGGCAAGCGGATAGTAACCGCCGCCGATATCGCCAAGAACAGTCAGGTGGAAATTAAAAATCCAGAATTAGTTATCGCTAATCTTACCGACGACAAAGCCAGCTTAGAGGCGGAAATTATCGCCCGTCCCGGTCGCGGTTATCGGATGAATGAAGGGGCAAAGCGCGAGAATACTGAATTAGGCTATATTGAAATTGATTCAATTTTTTCTCCGGTTTTATCGGTCAGTCTGGATATGGAAAATACCCGCGTCGGTAAAATGACGAACTGGGATAAGCTCCTGATTAATCTTAAAACCGATGGTACTCTGAGCCCGATGGAAGCTTTCAATCAGGCCGCTCAAATTTTAGTCGATCAGTTTAGTGCTCTTTTGCCTCAAACTCATGAACCTGCCCCGGTGATTGAAGAAGAGGCTGAGGAAGCAAATTTAAATACTGAAGAAGAAACAGCCGCCCCCGTGGCGGAAACAGAAAAGCCGGCCAAAAAGAAAAGTAAGAAATAGCCGCTTTATAATTATTACTATATGCGCCACAGAAATGCGAATAAAATTTTAGATCGGGCTAAAGGGCCGCGCGAACTAATGCTCCGCAACCTGGCTTCCAGTGTCTTGATTTACGAAAAAGTAAAAACCACCAAAGCCAAAGCCCAGGTAGTTCGTCCTCTCGTAGAAAGGATGATAACTGCTTCTAAGGCCGGAGATTTAAATGCTCGCCGCGGTTTGATTAAAGTTTTGCTGCAAAAGAACGCGGTCAAGAAGGCTATGGAAGTTTTGGGCCAGCGTTATAAGGATCGCAACGGCGGCTACACTCGGGCAACCAAGCTCGGCCAGCGCCGCGGCGATGGTGCCGAAATGGTTCAGATCGAACTCGTTTAATTTACGCGCTTCTCAACTAATATGAATAAAATTGAAAGAAAAATCCATAAGCTTGACGCAACCGATCAGGCGGTCGGCCGTTTAGCCAGTCAGATTGCGATGATTTTAAGAGGGAAAGATAAACCGGAATTTCTTCCTTATCTTGATCTCGGCGATATCGTTGAAGTTTCCAATATTGCTAAACTGTCTTTTAGCGGCAAGAAAATGTTACAAAAGAAATATTTCAGTTTTTCCGGTTTTGTCGGCGGATTGAAAACTAAAAGAATGTCCGAAGTTTTTAGCAAGGATCCGGCGGAGGTTTTACGTCGAGCCGTCAAGCAGATGCTGCCCCCGACCAAATTACGCGATGCGCAAATGAAGCGCTTAATTATTAGATAATTTACGTCTATGGAAAAGAAACAAAAAACTACTGCCAAAGAAAAAAAACCGGCAGCCGCTGAAGAAATCCAAGAAGTTAAAGAAACCAAGGAAGTTAAAGAAACTCCCGTGGTAGAAACAGTGGAATTTACCGGCGAATATCTGAAAACGGTCGGCCGCCGTAAAACTTCGGTCGCCCAGGTGCGGATGTATAAGGATGGCAAGGGCGCTATTATTATCAATGGCCAGAAAGGTTCTCAGTATTTTGTCGGCGAAGGTCTTAATATTGTGACTCAGCCCTTAAAAGCGACCGGCCATGTCCGCGATCTTAATTTTTCTATCATCGTCAAAGGCGGCGGTGTTACCGGACAAATTGAAGCTTGCCGCCATGGTATCGCCCGTGCTCTGATGTTGCTTGATCCGTTGTTGAAGGAAGCTTTGAAAGTTAATAGTTTTTTGACTCGCGATCCGAGAAAAAAAGAAAGAAAGAAACCTGGTTTCAAAGGCGCCCGCAAACGCCCGCAATGGAGCAAACGTTAATCTCTTATCTCTTGAAATACAAAAAACGCCCGCTGAGTCTATACGCGGGCGTTTTTTTATAGTACCATAATTAATATGGATAATTTGGAAAATTTAGAAAAAAACTTGGCTGTTTTAGAAACGCGCCGGCAGGAATTAGCGGCTTCTTTGCGTATAGATAAATCACAAGAAGAATTGGCGCAGCTGCGGCTAGAGATGGCAGCGCCTGATTTTTGGCAGAATCAAGAACGGGCAGTTAAGATTAGCCGTCGGGCGGAAATATTGCAAAAAGATTATGAACAATGGTCGGAATTGGAAAAAGCTTTAGCAGAAGGCAGGGAATTGGCGAAAATGGCAATCATTGCCGATGATCAGGCAATTTTGACGGAATTGGTTAATAAGGTTGGTGTTTGGGCGAAAGAGCTTGATGATTTAGAAATTACTTCTCTCTATACAGGTGTATATGATGATCATGAGGCCATTTTAAGTATCAACGCCGGCACCGGCGGCGTCGATGCTCAAGATTGGGCGCAGATGTTAGAAAGAATGTATTTGCGTTTTGCCGAACGTCAAGGCTGGAAAACGCAAATTTTAGATCGTTTGCCCGGAAATGAAGCCGGAATTAAAAGCGTGACTTTAAAAATTACCGGATTGCGTGTTTATGGAAATTTAAAAAGCGAGAACGGGACGCATCGCTTGCTCCGTAATTCGCCTTTTAATGCCGATGGTCTGCGTCAGACTTCGTTCGCTTCCGTGGAGGTTATCCCGGAAATTCCGCCGGCCGATATTGTTGTTAAAGATGAAGATATACGTTTGGATGTTTTTCGTTCCAGCGGTCCGGGCGGTCAAAGCGTCAATACGACCGATTCGGCGGTGCGCTTGGTTCATCTGCCGACCGGTATTACCATTAGCTGCCAGACTGAGCGCTCTCAGCATCAAAACAAAGAAAATGCTTTTGCGATTTTACGCGCGCGTTTAGCCCAGTTAGAATTGGAAAAGAAAGATCGGGAAGAGCGGCAGCTTAAGGGTGGTGTGGTTAAAGCTGAATGGGGACAGCAGATCCGATCTTATTGGTTTTACGGCAATCGCCTCGTCAAGGATCATCGCACCGATTGGGAAGATACAAACGTCGAGGCGGTTATGGACGGCTGTTTGGAAAATTTTATTGCCGCTTATTTGCGCTGGCAGCGGACGGAGCATTAAAAGCTGCTATTTTTTTGTTATCTTCGGTTTAAAGCTTTTGTTTATAATAGAGAGATGTTTATCTCTCTTTTTTTGTGCCTGGGCGCTTTCTTTGCCGGTTTGGTCGGCGGTGGTTTGACTGCTGATTTATCCGTTTACTTTTGGCCTTGGGCGGCGCTTATTTTTAGTTTAATTCTTCGCCGCTATCCGCGCCGGCGCCGATTTTTTTTAGTTTTGGCCTGTTTCGGTTTTGGCTGGATGCGGGCGCAGGCGCTCGTACCGGTTGATTTGTATTTACGTAATTATTTTTCGACCGAGGCAGTTTGGGATTTTCTTGTCAGCACTGATCCGGAACCGGCTTGGGATAAACAGATTACTGTTTTAAGTCCTTTGCCCTCGTCTTTTTCCGCCCAGGCAACAACCGAAAAAGTGATTGTTAATTTGCCGCTTTATCCGCGCGTCGTTTATGGCGACCGTTTGCTTTTGCGTTGCCGCTTGGAAAAGCCGCCGGTTTTTGCCGATTTCGATTATGCCGCTTATTTGGCGGCTCAAGGCATCGGCGCTACCTGTGCTTGGCCGGAAATTGTCAGTTTGGAAGCAGATAAAGATCAGAAGGGGAAAGGGCAAAAATTATTTGGCTACAAACGCCGAGCCTTAGCTATAATTAATCGGTCTTTGCCTGAGCCGGAAGCCGGCTTAGCTTCCGCTTTGCTTTTAGGCTATAAGAAAACTTTAGCTCCGTCTGAGAATCTTAATTTTCAGAAAGCGGGCTTAAGCCATATCGTTGCCATTTCCGGCGGCCATATCAGTTTATTTTTAGATCTTTTGATCGGCCTCTTTATTTATTTAGGCTTAAATAAACGCTGGGCAATTTGGCCGGCTCTGGCCGCTGCCGGTCTCTATGTTTTTTTGACAGGCGTTCAAGCTTCCGCCTGGCGGTCATTATTGATGGGCGGGTTGATGCTCTATGCTTGGCGGCGAGGCAGGCTTAGTTCCGCTTGGATACCGCTATTGCTCGCCGCCGCGTTTATGCTTATTCAAAATCCCCGTCTCTGGCAATACGACCTCGGCTTCCAGTTATCATTTTTAGCTTTAAGCGGAATGATTGCCTTTAACCCTCTTTTTTCTGAATTAAGCGAACGTTATTGCCGCCGCCGTTGGCAAAAAAAATTTTTATTGCCTCTGGCTAATGCTTTTAATCTCTCGCTTTCGGCTCAATTAACAGTTTGGCCGTTATTGGCTTTAAAAAGCGGCGGTATTTCTTTGGTCGCCCCTTTAACTAACGTTCTCGCTTTCTGGATTTTTGGACCATTGGTTTTGAGTCTGCTGGCCGCTTTAGGCTTGAGCGGTTTGTTCGGTTCCGCCATCATTTTTTGGACGCCCGCTTATTTATTGCTGGCTTATTTATTAAAACTCGGGCAGATTAGCGCCGCCCTGCCTGG
>CAZIHD010000040.1:0-5080 GCA_964539015.1 uncultured Gammaproteobacteria bacterium | reverse complement strand
CGGCTGATGTAATTAATGTCGGCGGCGGTTTTGTGGCCGGCCTTAATTCTACTCCTTTTAACCCCGATCAAGCCGTCCCGCTCGGTTATTTGCAGGCTAATTATAGTCCGTCATCGACCCCCTCTTTTTGGGCTGGCAGTTCTACAGCCGATATTTGGAATACTAATGCCAGAAATGTTGGAATTGGAACGAGCAACCCCGCACAAAAACTTGATGTTATCGGATCAATAAGAACAAATAATCAATTAATTTCCACGGTGGCTAATGGAACGGCGCCTTTAGTCGTTACTTCCGGAACTTTAGTTACTAATTTGAACGCAGATTTATTGGATGGTATTGATAGTGCCAGAATCCCTTATTTAAATAATACAACCGGTGAAGTATTAGACGCCAATACTTTAACTGCGGCCGTGCGAATTTATCGAACAACAGCCGGCGGAACTAATTTTCCGGTAGCGACAAATAATGGCGGGGTATTGAATAATTATATTGCTTACGACTCTAATTATGGGTATCAGATGTTTTCTCAAGTCAGTGCCGGAAATATGTATTGGCGTACTAAGAGTGCCGGGACATGGGGAGCCTGGAAAACGATTTATGATAATGGAAATTTGACCAATGCTTTAACGACGAATTATCTTACAAAATGGAACGGGAGTAAGTTGGCCAATAGTCTGATTTATGACAACGGAACAAATGTCGGCATCGGCACCACTAGTACACAATATAAATTATCGTTAAGCAGCACCAATGATAAGATCGGTCTTTATTTTGATGCTACTCGTTATAGTAATATCCAGTTTTATAATAGTGCGGATGGCGGCATGTATTTCGATAACCAGAACCCATCTACGGGAGGTTATAATTGGCAAATTGCCGGTGCGAATAAAATGGTCTTAACAAAAGCTGGCAAAGTCGGTATCGGTTCCACTACTCCTAGCGTACCACTAAGTTTCGGCGCTTCTACCGGTGATGTGATTAATATTGCCGGCGGTTTTATCAGCGGGCTCACTATTGTTCCTGAAAATCGGGATCAGGCCGTTTCTTATGGCTTTTTAACGGATAATTTTGCTCCTATCACCAGCCTCGCTTCTTCCAGCTGGCTATTGGACGGCAATACCGTCGGTCAAATAAAAGCTTTCGGCACTTTAGATAAATATGATATCCCTTTTATGACTAACGGCACGGAACGCATGCGTCTGACCGATCTTGGCAATTTGGTTTTAGGAGCAACCAGCACCGGTGTCCGTTTGCATGTCGAGAGCCCGAGCGGACCGGTCGCTTTCTTTAAGAGCAAAGTGAACGGCGGTAATTATTCCGGCTATCTCGGCAACGGTAATACTTATTCCGGAGAGGAATTTGGTCTTTATTACGCGCTTAATGATACTCGTTTGGCTGTTTATGACGTAGCCAATTCCGTTTCTTTGTATGGCGGCAATTCCACTTCTTCCGTCCCTATCGCCATTAAGAGCAGTAATGGCTATGTCGGTATCAATACGACCACCCCGACCGCGAATTTGCACGTTGTCGGCAGCGCAATTGTCAGCAATGATCTGTCGATTGGAGGCAATATTACTATGAGCGGTGCCGGCAGCAATATCAGCGTCAATAAACTTACGGTTAATACCGTCGATCCTTTATATAATATTCAGGGTATAAATTATGCGTCTTTTGCCGCTTCTATTGTTGGCGGCGTCAAAGAAGAGTGTCTTGGCCGGATAAAAATCGATCAGCCGATTACGGATAAAGAATATGAGAAGATTATTGATTTCAATCAAGTTAAAGCCGGCAGCGATCTCTGGGTTTGGCGGCGAGTGGTTGATTTTAACTCGGACAATGTCCAGGTTCTGATTACTCCTTATGGCGGTTTTGCCAATGTTTATTATGAAATTAAAGATAACCGTTTGATTTTCCGCGCCGACCGGCCGGTAGAAATTTCTTATCGTTTAGTCGGTAATCGTTTTGATTGGAAACAATGGCCGACCAAAGCGCTTGATCAAAAAGAAAAAGCTGGATTTATTTTAAGATAACGGCCAAAAATATGGATATGAATAATCTCAATAAACCGCTGGGCGAAATTAAGGATAAAAAACTTTTAATTATTCTGGGCTTAGTTGCCGTCATTATTATCATTACGGCCGTTGCTTTGCTTAGCGGTAAAAAGAAAAACAATAATCCTGTAAATACTGAGACGATAAATGGTATTGCCAGCAATACGGCGCCTTTAAAAAATGAGGCGGCCGTTCCCGGTGAAGCCGCCGGCACAACCACCATCGCCGTTTTGCAGGGAGCAACCGTGGCGGTGCCCGGGACTAACCCGATAACTAAGACCGGCCAAGTTGTCACTCTTCAAGGCGTTCCGGTGAAGAATGATGTTCTGCCTTTATCTCCCGGAGGGCCGATGCAGACCGAGCCGATTGCCAAAGATTCTTTACCGGCCGGTGTTATCAAACTTGACGCCTCCGCCTCCGGTTTTAACCCTAAAGAGTTTACCGTTAAAGCCGGCCAAGCTGTTACCTTATCCCTTACTTCCACCGACGATTACACCCATATCTTGGTGTTTAATGAAACTTCTTTATCGGCGGTGGCAATCGGCGTCATGTCCCATCAAACTCGAGCTATCACTTTTAACGCGCCCGCTAAGGCTGGCGAATATGCTTTCCGTTGCGATGTTTTCGGCCACGCCGCTCGCGGGGAAACCGGAAAAATGATAGTCGAATAGTTCCAGTTCGCAAACATTTTAAAAACAGCTATCCTCGGAATCGGATGGCTGTTTTTTTAGACAAAAGGGTATTTTTATAGTAAAATATTAAGGAATATAATTTTTTATTTTTTGATAATTTCTCCCTTATGGCCGCGGCTAAAGATTTAAAATCAAAAATGCGCTGGTGGAATTATCAGCTGCCTTTAAAATTTTTATGGCCGGTTTTGGCGGCGCTTGTTTTGGCTTTAGCTTTTTCTGTTTTTAATCTGCTTTCTTTGTGGCAATTACGCCAGGAGATGCGGACGGATTTGAACAATTTAAAAACAACGTCCGGCCAGCCGGCTCTTACCGCGATTAACACTGTCGCTTCCGATGTTTCCGCCGATATCGCCGTCAATCAGCCGTCGATTAAGATTTCGGACTTGGAAATTGCCTCTGGTACCGAGATAGCGCCCGTGCCCGTGGCTTCGACTAGCGGTTTTTTTAATTTTTTATCCTCCTCTTCTTCCGCGCTTTTATCTTCTTTGTCTTCATTATTGGTTACGAAAAATTTTGTTTCAGAACCAAAAGAGGAAAAAGAAGCCGTTGTCGACCACGTGCAAATTCCGGACGTTTCCCGGGGTGAACAAGTATCCGCCGGCTCTTTGCATATTTTTGGCGATAATTTTTTCAATCTGTCTAATATCGACGAAAGCCAGACCGATTTGTTTTGGGATAATAAAGTTACGGCTTTCACTTTCCCGCCTCTTTATGAAGCGCAAAAAAAGAAAGATTGTGCCGCGGCTGATTGCGGCTTGTCCCGAGACGAAGTTGATCCGTCGTTCTTGTGTTTAAAGGCCGGCTGTCTGCGCAAACAGGGAACAAAATTATTTTTTAATGACAAGGCTTTGCAATTACCGTCGCCTTTGCGTAGTCAAGATTTATCCAGCGTTACCATTTTTTCCATTGGCAACGCTTGGCTGATCGGAGCGGTGAGCGGGGAAGCGGCAACGGAACGCGGCTGGGTTTATCGTTTTGACGGTTTATCTTATTCACCGCTGCTGACGGACACAACCGCTTATCAGATTAATCCTGATTTTGGCCGAGGTAACGGGCAAATTGCTTTCGGCGGTTCGGCTGACGATTTTTTAGTTCTCTATTCCGGTTATGACGGCAAGGCTTTCCGTTTCCGCGGCCAGAAGATTGAAGATTTGAGTAAATTCTTTGGCTTGCGCGTGACGGAAGGCGGTTTCCGGGCGCAGATTTTTAAAACCGGTTCCGGTCCGGAACGTATTTTTTATATTTGCAGTTTAACTGAAAATAAAGCCAAGATTATAAAACTTTGGTCTGGCGACGATGCTCAGACTGCCGGCGCTCTGGATTTTTCTTCTCTGCCGCAAGCAAATATTTTCCGTCCGGAGAGTATTCTTTGCGCCCTCAGCGATGAAGATAATAAAAAAATGTCAGTCGCGGTTAGAAAAGATGGCGCTTATTCTCTCTGGGTTTTACAAGATCAGGGGTTTGATAATAGTCGGGCGCGGCAAGTTACTTCTGTTAATTTAAATCAGGCGGCCGGCAAAATCGTGGAAAAGGCCGTCGCCGCGAATTTAGAGCTGGAGACAAAAAAAGATTCTGTGGCTACCTCTAAATTATATTTGGCTAATAATAAAGATAAATTTGAAGAAGCCGCCCCTTATGTCTGGCATGATTTTACAAACGGCGGTACCGAACTTTATTGGCGGGTAATTTCCCGTCCGGCTGGCGATCATTATTATTCCCCTTGGTTCAATCATCTTAGCCGCTTGGATTATTTGTTAAAAGAATAGTCTGCTGTAAACTCTATTGTAACTCTATCAGTTTGGTCGAAAAAATGTTATAATATTGATAAGATAAATAATAAATATAAATACATATGTTCGCTTTAAAAAGTCGTTCGTATTTCTTTTTCGCCTGTTTATTTCTGGCCTTTTTTGTTTTATTCCCCTGGTCGGTGGAAGCGTCATCAGATGTTCCAAAGACAAATCAAATTGGTGAAGACGCAAAAGATATTCTCTATATTCCTGGAAATGTCGGAATCGGCTTTAATAACCCCGCTTCAAAATTAACTTTGACCGGTGGAGATTTTGAAATAGATAATAACAAATCGATTAAGATCAGTTCTTCCACGGCTAATACCATCTTGTTTATCGGCAACTATCTTGACGGTTCCGGCTTTGGTTACGGCACCTCAACTACGCGGACAGCTTCTTTGGCTATCGAGGGCGATCTTAAAGCGAATCAATTGTGTATCAAGAATGATTGTAAAGCGGCTTGGAGCGATGTGGTGGCGTCAGGCGGCGGCAATCAATGGACAACTTTGGGCGTAAATATTTACAATGCCAATACAGGGAATGTGGG
>CAZIHD010000039.1:0-6194 GCA_964539015.1 uncultured Gammaproteobacteria bacterium | reverse complement strand
AAATGGCGGAGTAAATGGCGGAGTAAATGGCGGAGTAAATGGCGGAGTAAATGGCCTTACCCGGCTATATAATTTTATTAAGGAAAATCCTAATCAGCAGACGACCAGTTTGGCTTTGCGTTTAAATCGTTCTCCTGACACGGTGGAAAAATGGTTGCGGAAATTAAAAAAAGACGGGCGAATCGAATATCGCGGCAGCGACAAAACCGGCGGCTATTTTGTAAAATTTTAAGATTTAAGTGTCTATGAATCTTATTGTTGAATATGGCTTGCCGCGGCCGAATATCAGGCAAATAGCGGGTGGAGTTGATATTGAGATTTTGAGTGAATTTTCAGAAAAACCCCCAGAAAAAGGCATAGAAAAAGGAAATGGCGTAGCAAATACCCCCCCAGACAACCCCCCAGACAAAAGACCTAGAAAAAGACATAGAAAATGAGTTGACTGTCCTTGAAGAGAGGGTTCTTTCGACCATAAAAAACAATAAAAAAATAAGCCGCTCGGAAATTTCCAGGGAATTGAATGTCGGGAAAGACATAGTGAAGGAATATATTGAAAAATTAAAAAATAAGGGATATTTGAAAAGAATCGGTCCGGATAAGGGAGGATATTGGCAAATTATAAAATAGATTATGGATAATTATAACGAACCCCCGGTTTACCGCGCGGCCTACGAATTAACTTTGGCCGTTTTTCGTTTTGTCAAAGACAGCGATAAAAATTACCGAGCGACGCTGGGCATCATTCTCGAGAAAGAAGCTTTAAATCTGGAAGCGGTAATTTATCGGATTAATGAAAGCGGCAGTCAGGAAAGCAAGGCGCAGGCAATTCAGCAAGCTCTTGATTCTTGTTATCAAATCAGGATGATTATTCGTTTGATGATTGATCTCGGCATTATGAAAATCGATACGAATATAAATCTTAATTTGAAGATTGAAGAAACTGCCAAGCAGTTGGCCGGGTGGAAGAAATCGTGCCAGTAATTTGTTAATATAATTTTAACATTGTCAAAGTTGGTAAGATGAGGTTGTCGGAAAAAAACTCGGGAAACGCAGAAGACAACAACAGAAAACATTATAAATGATATAAGTATGCTATAATAAACTTGTCTGAATTTTTTTAATTTTCAGACAGCCATGACCAGTTCCATAGCCTGCTCGAATTTTTTTCGAGCTAAGCAATATCCCGCCCTTAAAACAATAAGAATGTCACAACGCTTAGGACGGGTGAAATTTAAACGGCTATTTTTTGCGCCTTTCCGGCAACCGCAATACCGATGGTTCGTTCAACAATCTTACTTCAAACCTCAACTTGTGGTCGTCTACGCCTAATGGCGCGTCTAACGCTTGGAACCGGAACTTGAACTCCAGTTACTCTACGGTCAACCGGAACAACAATTCACGTGCCAACGGCTTTTCCGTGCGTTGCCTCCAGCCCTGGTCGACTTATAAATAGAGCTCTTTATCAGGGCTCTATTTTTTGCGCCTCTCAGCGGGGCGCGACGTAGAATACCTGCCGGTAATTATCATCGGCTCGGAGCCGGCGTTTTTTCAAGGCCGTTTTTGTTTCCGGTAAATTCAGCATTTTACGCCGCAGATTATATGTCTGATATTTTTTCATCAGGCCGAGATAGGAATTGAAAACAGCGGGATCAAAGCCCGCTTTCTTATCAATTTTATCTTTGGCCATTTTTCTGATTGTTTGATAGAAATTTTGCTTGACGCGCGCGCCGATATAAATGCGGTGCGGTTTGATTATCGTGCCCAGAAATTTTAAGCCATGTTCGCAGGATTGCAGGTAAATTTTTTTCGGATGCAGGGAAAGGCCGAGATTTTTTTCCAGATAAGAGCCGATTTTAGGGATTATATTTTTCAAAAATTCTTTATCTTCGGAAACAAAAACCATATCATCGACATAGCGGCCATACCAGCGGCATTTTAGTTTTTTCTTAACGAAATGATCAAAATCGTTCAAATAAACATTGCCGAATAGTTGCGAAGTCAGATTACCGATCGGCAGGCCTTTTTGCGGAGCCGCCCAAAAGAGGCTTTTGTTTTTTGGCAATCCTTGCCAGTCTTCGGGTCGGCCGCGCCGTAGGCAATTTTGGGTCGGATTGTTGAAAATAATAAGTTTTAAGAGATAGAGGAGAATATTCATTTTTTCCGGCTGTCTTTTAAATAAACGGCGAACGAGATCTTTGTTTTTTTGATAAAGCTGCCGACGGTCGATATTCATAAAATAACCGCTGATATCCAGTTTTAGAATATAAGCGGGTCGGTGATAATTACGGGAAGCGGCGCGTAAAAAAGAAGCGATGCGCTTGATGCCATAGTCGGTGCCGCGCTTTTTCCGACAGCTATAACAATCGTCGATGAATAAACGGTCGTAGATAGGGGCGAGCTCGTTGAAAACCAGATGATGGACGATGCGATCACGGAAGTCGCCGGCGAAAATTTCTCTTTTTACCGGCTCAAAAGCGATAAAACACAGGCTCGGTTTGATTTGATAGGTTCGTTTTTTTATTTCCGACGCCAAAATAATGATATTTTTTTCCGCCGCGATGCTGAATTGGAGAGTGTTATTTTTCCAGCGTTTATGCCGCCTCGCTTTCAGATAAGCGATAACCAGAGCCGAGAGAAATTTTCTTGATATTTTAAACATGATAATATTATACCATGTCGCTTAATATTACTTTAAAATCAGCGAGGATTACAAGTTATTTTATCTTGATTTTTTGTTTACATATCTTTTAAAAAATTGTATAATAACTCATAGTTAAACTGGATAAAAAATGGAAATCATGTCCGCATCATGAATCTAAAAAGAACGAAAAAAGTAATTATTTTTCAACGTCGCTCGACGCGAAGGTTTTTTATTTTTAACCTTCTGTTTGTCGGCGTTTTTTCGTTATTTTTTTCAGTTCCGCCGGCGCGGGCGGTTGAGGGGCTGATGAACGGCAAACTGTTGACCGGTGAAACGGATAATTATTTGCTTTGGCTGCAGACTTATGATCGTAATACCGCCCCCTATTTTTCTGATCGGTTATTTATGGATAAGTCGGGTAATCTTGGTATTGGTTTGACCAATCCGACAGCGAAACTGGATATCGTCGGCGCAAATTCGGGCTCGGGTTTAAATTTGCGGACTTTAGGAGATGTTATGATTGGCAATAGTGCCGGCGCCGGTATCTTTTTTGACGGTAACTACAGCTATGCGTCCGGCAGCTATATCAAGTCCGTTGCCAGCAATGTTCAAGGATTTTTTACGGCTGGAGCCGAAAGAATGCGTATTTTGGCAAACGGCTATATTGGTATCGGCACGACGAGTCCCGCTTCCACTCTCGATGTTAACGGTTTAATTAAGATGCGGGTGGTTAATATCACCCAGCCGGAAGATGTTATTAATAAAGCTTATTTAGATTCAGTTGTTGCCGGCACCACTACCGTTCCCACTGTTGGTTATTGGACTAAACTTAATAATGATATCTATAGCGCCAATAGCGGCAATGTGGGAATTGGGACGACGAATCCTTTGGCAAAATTAGATATTTCTGGTGCAGGATCATTCGCGGGAGGCTTAAATATCAGAAATTCAAATGCCAGTAGTTATTCTGCGGTTTCTATGTATGATGATCGCAATAGTAATTCATATGTTTCGCAGTGGGGATTATACGGAACAACAGCCTCGGGAAATGCGGGGAATATGTTTTTTTATAATACTGCTGGGGGAGGGATAGATTTTTATACAGGAGTAGGAACGCCGAGCACTGATTTGAAAATGAGAATTTTAGCTAACGGCAACGTCGGGATAGGGACGACTAATCCGGGAGCGAAATTGGAAGTTAACGGTAGTTCAGTAATTACAGCTAATACTAATTTGGCGTTAACAATACTTAATCCAATAAACACAGAGGGGTATCATGGTTTGAAAATTTCTACAGCCAATAGTCTTCCGGGTACATTGCCTTTTTATGTTGAAGCCGGAGGTAATCGACTATTTACAATAAAAGGTAATGGCAACGTCGGCATCGGCACCACCGCCCCCAAGAATAAACTAGACGTAGCTGGAAGCATGGCTCTAGGCAGTTATGCCGGAGTAAACACCGCCCCCAGTAATAGTTTAATAGTAAGCGGTAATATCGGTATTAATTCCACCACCCCGAATTATAGATTAAGTATTTCCAGCTCTACGGCTGATGTAATTAATGTCGGCGGCGGTTTTGTGGCCGGCCTTAATTCTACTCCCGTTAATCCTGATCAAGCCGTTCCTCTTATTTATCTTCAGAATAATTATGCTCCTCTCGGCACCGGCGCCGGATCCGCTTTTGTCCAAAAAGGCAATTCTTTCGGCGAAGCCGCTATTCTTGGCACTAATGATAATTACAATCTTAATTTTGAAACCAACAATACTTCTCGTCTGACTATTGATACAGCTGGAAATGTTGGTATTGGGACGACTGCGCCTAATGCAAATCTTCAGTTAGGAAGTAGTTCTGGTGATCAAATATTAAAACTTGGGCAAACTTATGCTGTTGGTATTAAATCGACTCACGTAAGTAATGTCGGTCAAAGAATGGATTTAGGCTACTATCACAATAGTAATACTTTTGTTCCTGCTTTATCAATGCAGGCAGCTTCTGGCAACGTCGGGATTGGGACAACTAATCCGGGGCAAAAATTGGATGTTAATGGGGCAATCAAAACAGCCGCTTTCACTATCGGAAGCAGTAATTCTTCAAACTATGCTTTAAATACTTACGGGAGTGGGCCGCAAATTAGATTTTTCGATACGGGAAATAGTTATGGGACGTTAGGTCTTGGAGCGCTATCGGTCGGAGCTTCATATGGGGCGATAGCGGCACCAACAACAGGGGCAATAATTGAAGGCAACGTCGGCATTGGTTCTACTACTCCTAATATTAAACTCAGTGTCAGTAATGGTAGTACCGGCAATGTTATTGATGTCGGTGGCGCTAATATCGGTGGTTTAGCTTCTACTCCAACTAATCCTGACCAAGCCGTTCCTCTCGGTTATTTGCAGAATAATTATAGTGCCACCTCCACTTCTTTATGGTCCGGCAGTTTGGCCGGCAATATTTCCAATGCCAATAGTGGTAATGTTGGGATTGGGACGGCTACCCCAGCACAAAAACTGCATGTTGTTGGTAATTCGTATTTTAATGGTAATGTGGGAATTGGGACTACCGCGCCGGGAGCGCCGCTAGAAGTAACATCGATTGGAGCTGGAAGGGGAACGGTAAGAATTACAAGCGATATTTATGGTGGTAATATTCACACTTCGGCCGGGTCAAGTGGAGGACAACTGGGACTTTATCCAAGTAGTGGAATTGTCAGTATAACATCAAGTGCTAGCGGGCCAGGTTATTTGAAACTTTATTCAGGTACCGCCTATGATACCCAGATATCTGGTATTGGCAATTCATATTTTAATGCCGGCAACGTCGGTATTGGTTCCACTACTCCTAATATCAAACTCAGTGTCAGTAATGGTAGTACCGGCAATGTTATTGATGTCGGTGGCGCTAATATCGGTGGTTTAGCTTCTACTCCAACTAATCCTGACCAAGCCGTTCCTCTCGGTTATTTGCAGAATAATTATAGTGCCACCTCCACTTCTTTATGGTCCGGCAGTTTGGCCGGCAATATTTCCAATGCCAATAGTGGTAATGTTGGGATTGGGACGGCTACCCCAGCACAAAAACTGCATGTTGTTGGTAATTCGTATTTTAATGGTAATGTGGGAATTGGGACTACCGCGCCGGGAGCGCCGCTAGAAGTAACATCGATTGGAGCTGGAAGGGGAACGGTAAGAATTACAAGCGATATTTATGGTGGTAATATTCACACTTCGGCCGGGTCAAGTGGAGGACAACTGGGACTTTATCCAAGTAGTGGAATTGTCAGTATAACATCAAGTGCTAGCGGGCCAGGTTATTTGAAACTTTATTCAGGTACCGCCTATGATACCCAGATATCTGGTATTGGCAATTCATATTTTAATGCCGGTAACGTCGGCATTGGTTCTACTACTCCTAATATCAAACTCAGTGTCAGTAATGGCAGTACCGGCAATGTTATTGATGTCGGTGGCGCTAATATTGGCGGTTTAGCTTCTACTCCAACTAATCCTGATCAAGCTGTTCCTCTCGGCTATCTCCAGAATAATTATAATGCCA
>CAZIHD010000038.1:0-6551 GCA_964539015.1 uncultured Gammaproteobacteria bacterium | reverse complement strand
CGGTGCCGAAACCCCAGATATCCGCCGCCTGTCCGGTTTAGGCTTAAACCGTGATCAGCAACTATTAATCCGCCAAAGCTTAAAAAGAAAAAGCGGCTTGATTATTATCGCCTCTGCTCCTGAAAACGGCGCCAGCAGCACTTATATTTCCCTGCTGACCGCCGCTGCTGCCGGCCGCAGTGCATATTCCTTGGAAGCCTATCCTCATAAAAATAGCGATGATATCAATATTATAAAATTAAATCCTGCCCACAGCGTTGCCTCCGTTTTGGATCGGCTTTTACATTTAGACAGCGAACTAATCGGTGTCGACGCACCTTTGCGGGCGAATGATCTTAAAGCTTTAATGGAAGCAGCCGCCAGCGGCCGCCTCGTGATTGCCACTCTGCCGGTTGAGAACGCGGCCAAGGCCGTCAAATATTTATGCCAGGCCGGATTAAATGCCGAGGAAATCGCCAGCCAGATTATTTTTATCGCCGCTCAAAAATTATTTCCGCGCCCTTGCCCTCGTTGTTTGCAAAAATTTGATCCGGGCATAGAAACAAAAGCGGCCATCATCAACCGCTGGCCGTTCATCCGCCGCTACTGGCCGTCCAGACTATATCGCAATGACGGCTGCGCCGCTTGCCGCCAACAACCGCCAACAGATAAGACAGCTGTTTTTGAAATAATGCGTTTCTGGCCGGACGGACGCTTACGAACCGATTATCGCCCGCTCAGCCGAGAAGCGCTGGCAAAAGCAAGCTTAGGCTTGATAAATATTGAAGATATTGCCGCTTGGGCAAAAACGGAAACAAAAGTATGAAAGTAATTTGCGTCATTCCCGCTTGGAATGAAGAAAAATATATCGCCGGCGTGATTGCAAAAGTCAAACCGCTGGTCGAAACGATCGTCGTGGTGGATGATTATTCCCGAGATCGTACGAGCGAACTGGCAAAAATAGCCGGCGCTTTTGTTTTAAGACATCCGATTAATCGCGGCCAAGGCGCCGCTTTGCAAACCGGTAGCGACTATGCTTTAAAGTTAGGAGCGGATATTATCGTCCATTTTGATGCCGACGGCCAATTCGCCGCCGAAGAAATTCCGGAAGTCGTCGCCCCTTTGCTGGCCGGCGAAGCCGACGTGGTCTTCGGTTCCCGTTTCTTAGGCAGAAAAGCCAACCTGCCGGCGGCTAAAAAATACTTAATCATGCCGTTAGGAAAAATATTTAATCGCTGTTTAGGCATCCACACCAGCGATCCCCAAAGCGGCTTCCGGGCTTATACTCGAGAAGTGGCGCAAAGTTTCCGCATTGAGAATAATGAATTTGCTCATTGCAGTGAAATTTTGATTAAGCTCAGCCATAGCCATTGGCGGATAAAAGAAGTGCCGATTACCGTAACCTATCATCGCTACGGGCAAAATTTTTCCACTGGGATCCGCATTCTTAAAGATCTTTTTATTCAAGCAATCAGCCGTTAATTTATAAAAAATAATTTTACTAATATGCTTCAACAAGCTATCGCCCTGCTCTTCATCGCCATCTTCATCTGGCGCTTATCTGTCCAGAAAAAAAAGAAACAGATTGGCGGCAACGAATTTGTCTTCTGGCTCAGTTTCTGGTTAATCGGAGCGGTGGCCGTCATCTTCATCCGCTTTCTGGACAAGCTGCTCGTTACGGTCGGATTTTCCGGTTCGGGTATTAATTTTCTGCTTTATCTTGCCGTTTTATCTCTTTTCTATCTTGTTTTTAAATTACGCTTAAAAATAAGCAAGTTGGAAAAAAATTTAACCGATCTGGTTCGAGAAATAACCCTTAAACAATAAGCCAAACTACCTTTATGAAAGTCGCCCAGATTGTCTGCGCTTTTCCGCCTTATGCCGGCGGCATCGGCCAAAGCGCTTATCGCTTGGGAGAAATCTTGAGCCGAGAACATCAAGTGGCCACTTTTACTTTAGCCCCAGCGGATGAAAAAAATCCCCAGGCGCCTTTAGGCGCGCAAAAAATAATTTTTTTGCATCCGCGTCTCCGCCTCGGCCACGGTGCCCTGCCGATATTTTTACCTTTCCGCTTGCTTGCCTATGATGCCATTTATCTCCATTATCCTTTTTTTGGCACCGATGCTCTAATCTGGCTCCTCGGCTGCCTGAAGAAAAAACAGCGCTTAATTATCCATTATCACATGGATACACCTTCCCTGCCCGGCAATAAGAAATTTTTAGCTTGGCCGTCACGTTTGCTTTTTCCTCGGCTGATGAAACGGGCGGAAAAAATTATCGTTTCCAGCCGCGATTATGCCGAAAACAGCCATTTGGCCGGCATCGCGAAACTTTATCCGGAAAAGATAAAAGTGGTGCCTTTCGGCGTCGAAACGGATGTTTTCCGGCCGAAGGTGATTAAAACTGATAATGCCTTGGCTGACCGCGCGGCGGCGATTGTTAATTTTGTTACTCGCCGTTTTATTAAAAGAGGCGGCCATACTTTACTTTTTGTCGGCGGCTTGGATCAAGCTCATTATTTTAAAGGTTTAGATATACTTCTCCAAGCCCTGAGGCTGGTAGCGGCGCCGGTTAATCTTAATATCATCGGCGAAGGCGGCTTACGGCCGCAGTACGAAAAACAAGTCGCCGCCTTAGGCCTTAAACGGCAAGTAAATTTTCTCGGCCGCGTCAGCGAGGAAGAATTGATCCGGCAATATCAAAAAGCAGATCTGCTCATCCTGCCTTCAACCAATACCCACGAAGCTTTCGGCCTCGTCCTGATTGAAGCGATGGCTTGCGGCTTGCCGGTTATCGCCAGTAATTTGCCCGGCGTGCGCAGCGTCTTTACCGACGGCCAGCAAGGCTTAATCTGCACCCCCGGAGATATCCGCGATCTTGCCCAAAAAATAAGCCTTTTAGTTCAAGATGAAGGGCGCCGTCAGGAAATGGGTCGTGCCGCCCGCGCTTTAGTCGAAGATAAATATGCTTGGGAAAAAGTCGCCGATCGCATTCTGGATGAATTTTCCGAATCCAAATAAATTTATGGTTATCGGAATTGTCAATAATCTTTATTATCCTTATCTCCGCGGCAGCGGCGTGGAAGTGATTGCGGCCAAAATGGAAACGGAATTACGCGCCGCCGGTCATGAAGTTTTTGTGATAACCACAAAACCCGCCAGAGCCGAACAAACAGATAGCCGCGATTGCTATTATCTTGCTTCTCATTATCATAATTTAAAAAATTGGCCGGCCAGCTTAAAAATATGTTGGCACGCCGGCCAGTTATTTTTACCCTGCCATCGGACTAAGCTTAAAAAAATCCTCAAGGAAAGGCAGCCAGATCTGATTATTACCCACAATTTAGTCGGTATCGGCGCCTCTCTGCCCCGTCTTCTGCGACAACGCGGCATCCGCCACGAACATGTCTTGCACGATATTCAACTGCTTCACCCCTCCGGTTTAATGTATTGGGGAAAGGAAAAAATCATCGAGACATTGCCGGCAAAAATTTATCAAACTTTCACCAGCCGCGCTCTCCGCGGCGCGGCCAAAATAATTTCTCCTTCTCAGTGGCTTTTAAACTTACACTGTGCTCATGGCTTTTTCATTAATCAAGAAAGTATTGTCCGCCCTAATTTTATCCTTAATCGCCAACCCGCCCAACCCCTGCATCGACCCGTCAATTTTGTTTTTACCGGCCAGTTAGAAAAACATAAAGGAGTGGCCGTACTGCTAACCGCTTGGAAATTAGCCGCTCTGTCTGACGAACAAGCGCAATTAATCATCGCCGGCGGCGGCTCATTGTCCGATTGGCTAAAAAAACAAGCGGTTCAGCAAAAAAATCTGACCGTGGCCGGTTATCTTAACCGAGAAGAAATCAATAAACTTTTAACCGTTGCCGATGTAGTTGTCGTTCCCTCCCTAGTCTATGAAAATTCACCGACCAGCCTTTGGGAAGCGGCGGAACGCGGCTTGCGCGCTATCGCTTCAAATCTCGGCGGCACCCCGGAATTGGCTCCCTATCTTAACCTTGATCTGGTTCCGCCGGGAGATACCGGCGCATTAGCCAACGCCATCAAGAAAATTATAACCGATATAAAATAACCGGATAGACTGAACAAAACCCCCGCTATGAACGGGGGTTTTACTTTAATCTTTTTAATTATACTTCAAAAAAATAATCATGACTGGAAACTACGCAAGCGTTTCTGCGCCTGCAGAGAAAAAATTGTCTTCTTTAATCCATTTTCCAGGGTGACAATCGGCATCCAGCCCAAATTTTCTTTCGCCAGTTTTATTTCCGGCAAGACTAATTCGCTGATAAAAAGATGACTGTCGGCATAAACAATTTTCGACTCGGAGTTGGTCGCCCGGATAATCATCATCGCCAGATCGGTGAGATTAACATCGACATCGGAACCGATATTTATCGGGCCTGATTGCTGGGAATTCATTAATTTCAAAACACCGTCAATCACATCGTCAATATAGCAAAAAGAAGAAGAAAAACGATCGTCGCCGAAAATCACCAAGTCTTTGCCGTCTAAGGCGTTATTAATCAAATCAGGGATTACCTGATCGTCATTTAATTCCATCCGCGGGCCATAGACTCGGAAAAGGCGCATAATCTTGGCATCAAGCTGAAAAATATCACGATAATTAGAGACGATAGTTTCAGCAAAACGCTCACCTTCATCATAAGAACTGCGGCCGGATAACTGATCGACTAAGCCGAGATCGGTTTCGTAAACCTTACGATCAGCGGCCGCAGCTTGGCGCGGGCCATAGACCACCGAAGAAGAAAACTGTAAAAATTTCGCCTTAAAAGCTACAGCCAGCTCCAGCAGATTAATCACTCCCAAAGAATTAGCATGTATTATCGCCAAACGGTTAGCTAAAAAGCGCCGCGGCGAAATCGGACAAGCCAGATTATAAATTTCCTGCAGACCCTGAAACTCCAGTTTAAACTTCTTTAATTCCGGCAGCGCCAGCCAGTCCAGCGGTTTGGTGATATCATGATTAATAAAAGCAAAATCAGGATTAGACAAGAGATGATCAATATTGCTTTCCGTACTGGTAGAAAAATTATCGACGCAAATCACTTTGCAGGTTTTAACCAGTTCATCACAGAGATGAGAACCGATAAAACCGGCGCCGCCGGCGACCAGCACATTTTTTTTATCAAAGATAACTTGTTTAGACATATATTTTAATTGTTAAAACTAGCAATGCCGACATTGACGCCGCCGCTGAAACTTTCAGGAAAAGCATAGAAAGATTCAGTCAGCTTACCTTGGCCGTTGAAGATGCGGACATGAGGCGCGGCTCCGGCTTTAGCGCCGGTGACAATATCGGCCCGCCCGTCATTATCCAAATCGCCGGCGGCGATATTGACGCCGCCTTGCCAATTACGGCTATAGGCTAAAAAAGATTCCTTTAAAACCGCTTTATCGGAAAATATCTTGACCATCGGTTCGCGCCCTGATCCGGGAGCAACAATAATTTCTGATTTGTTATGATCATTGCGGCCATCAACGTTAGCGACCGCAACATTGACACCGCCGCGGAATTTTTTTTCAAAAGCAAAAAATTGCCCCCGTAATTTTCCCCGGCGATCAAAAATTTTTATTTCCGGCATTCCTCCCTGTCCGCGCGCGGCAATGATTTCCGCCGCTCCCTGGCCGTCAATATTACCGGCGGCGACATTGACACCGCCGCGGAAACCGGTCTCAAAAGCGAAAAATTGCCCCTTCAAACGGCCTTTATGATCAAAAATACGGATATGCGGACCGCCTCCCGGACCGGCGCCGACAATAATTTCCGCTAAGCCGTCATCATTGACATCAGCAACGGCTAAACTAAAGCCTCCTTTGAAATTTCGATCATAGACCGGAAAACGCCCGCGCAATTTACCATCCGGCGCATAAATATTAATATAAGGATCCTGACCGGAAGCACCGCCGCTGATAATTTCTTCTTCACCGTTACCATCAACATCACCGGCTGCAAAATTATTACCGGCTTTTCCAGTTAAGGGCCAATGCTGCCAAGCCGCTCCGTTTTTATCAGCAATCAGCAATTCCGGGCTGCTACTACTGCTAGTTTCCAACGGCCAAGAAGCGGGACTGAGCAAAATTCGGCCGAGACGCGAATAAAGTCTTTCCTGCGCCAGATTCAGAGCCCGTTCCAAATTAATCCGTCCGGAACCAAGCTGGCCGAGATAAATCGGATTAAGGCGGCTGATATTATCGGCGGATTGTAATAAAATATTCACTGCTTCCGTGGGCTTTAATTGTGGATTAATTTCTTCGATTAAGGCCAAGGCGCCGCTGACAACCGGGGCGGCCATTGAAGTGCCCGACCAGAAACCATCATAATATTTATCCCGTTCTACGGGATTGCCGCCGTAAGTAATTGTGCCAAAAAAACTGACTCCGGGCGCCGCAATATCCACGCACTTAAAACCATAGCTGGAAAAACCGGCCTTCTGATCCAAGGCATCGGTCGCGGCCACACCGATAACCATATTTTCACCATTTTTGCCATCATAACAAGCGGGATAAATCGGATTTTTATCAGTATTATAACCT
>CAZIHD010000037.1:0-6660 GCA_964539015.1 uncultured Gammaproteobacteria bacterium | reverse complement strand
GCCGCGCTTCCACGCTGCCCGCCGCTTTTTATTGGTTTAAGCAGGCCGCTTATCGTTTTGTTATTAAGACGGCCATTCGGCGGGCGCGCCGAGTTATTGCTGTCTCCGAGTTTACTCGTCGGGATATTATCGGCCGCTTTAAAGCTAAGTCTGAAAAAATCGTGGTTACTTATGAAGGCGTGGCCGATTTGAGCAAGAATGAAATGCCGGCAGTTCCGGTTAATCCGGAAAATATTCTTAATAACTATCATTTGCATAAGCCTTTTCTGCTATATGTCGGCAATGCTTATCCGCATAAGAATTTGGAACGCCTAGTCTCAGCCTTTTCCGTCTTGCGCCATCATCATCCGGAATTATCTTTGGTGTTAGTCGGCAAAGATGATTATTTCTACCAACGAGTTAAGAATAAAGCGAAGATGCTCGGTCTTTGGCGAAAAGACGGAACAGAAAGCCCGGTAATCTTTCCCGGCTATGTTCCCGATGTTGATCTGAAAATTTTTTATCAGCAGGCGCGTCTTTACGTTTTTCCTTCTTTATATGAAGGTTTCGGTTTGCCGCCTTTAGAGGCAATGGCTCATGGCTGTCCGGTCGCTTCTTCAAATCAGGCCAGTTTGCCGGAGATAATCGGCGAGGCCGCCATGTATTTTAATCCTTATGATGAAAAAGAAATAGTTTCCAGCCTGGATAATTTATTAGCCGATGAAACGCGGCGGCGAAATTTGGTGGCCAGCGGTTACAAACGCATCCAGCTTTTTAGCTGGCAGGAATGCGCCCGCCAGACTTTAGCTATTTATCGCCAGGCTCTGAAAAAATAAAAAGATTGTTAGATTTATGTTCCGAAAAAAACAGACAACTGAAGCTTCCGTCCATTCTTATTCTTTCCGACCGACTGATTCTTTTGTTGTCGATTTGCGGGTGGTCAAAAAATCTCCGGCTAAAACGGCGGCGGTCTCAGTCCCGCCTCAAAATAAACTAAAAATTAAAAAAGTATCGCCGAGACGGCCGGTATTTAAATTATCTCCTCTCTTTAAGCCACGTCCTTGGCGATTATTTTTTCACTCTCTACGCCCATATCATTGGCCTTTCTTTTTCCGCCGCCGGCGCTTTAATCGGCGTTTGTCCAATTTTTCTCAGCGGCGTTTTGCTAAAACGGCAAATTTGCATTGGCGTAATTTTCGGCATCTTTTCGGGCAAAATGAAAAAAAACAGGAACGAGCCGAGTATTTGGTCGCTTGGTACCGTTCTTTATTTGTTTTTCTGGCAGCTTTGGTTTTGATTATTTTGCCTTTTAAATTATTGGCTTATTTTAAAATTTTAGATGTTAAACAGTTGAAAACGACCGTCCTCGACCGCTCCTTTTCCGCTTTTGATAATCTCGCGGCGGCTTCCGGCGAAGCTTCGCAGATGGATTTATCGGCGGCCGGTTCTAGTTTTGCCCGAGCGGCTTCCGATTTTCGTTCCGCGCAACAAGAATTGAATCAAGTTAATGATTGGCTTTTGGCTTTCGCTTCTTTTTCCAGCGATCCGAAAATAAGGCTGGCCGCTGACGGTAAAAATTTTTTGGCGGCCGGAACCGCTGGCGCCGCTTTCGGTCAGCACCTTAGCGATGCCGGCAATGTTCTTTTAAATGCCGAGACAGATAAAAGCTGGGGTAAATTAATCGATGCTTTTGTCGAACATGGCGGTTTAGCTTTGAACAGCGCCAGGGAATTGCAGGTTCAACTGAATGGCATCGAAGCCGATAATTTACCGGCTGAATATCGCCATCGTTTTCTTTCTTTTAAGCAGCAGACTGATTTAGCGGTTAATGCTTTAACATCATTATTAAGTTCCGCTCAAGAAATAAAAAATTTTCTGGGCGTGAGCCAAGATAAGCGCTATCTTTTGGTTTTTCAAAATAATGCCGAGATGAGAGGCGCCGGCGGTTTTTTCGGCAGTTATGCTTTAGTTGATATCCGTGATGGCCATATTCAAAAATTGGAAGTGCCGGCTGGCGGTTCTTATGATACTGAAGCCGGCATGAAGTCATTTATCCAAGCACCGGCCCCCTTACAGCTGATAAGCGCCCGCTGGTATTTCTGGGATGCAAATTGGTGGCCGGATTGGCCGACCAGCGCTCGTTCTTTGATGTGGTTTTATGAAAAAAGCGGCGGGCCGACCGTAGATGGCGTTATCAGTTTTACTCCTGATGTTTTGGCCGATTTATTAAGGATTACCGGTCCAATCGATATGCAGGCTGATTACGGACTAACCGTTGATGCTGATAATTTTCAGGACTTGCTCCAGCTAACCGTAGAAAAAGATAATCTCGTCAAAACTCATCCGGAAGCAGTCGCTGCTTTGCCTGACAGTCCGAAGAATCAGCCAAAAAAAATTATCGGCGATTTGATGGCTAGGATTATGGAACGTTTACCGCAAACATTGACTCCCGCCAATCTGCCGAATTTATTAACTGCTTTGGAGAAGAATTTAAGCGCAAAGAACATTCTTCTTTATTTTAGCGATCCGGCGTTGCAATCCAAAATAAGCAGTTATGGTTTAGATGGCGCTATGTTAACAAGCAAGCAGGATTATCTCTTGATTGCCCATACCAATATCGCCGGACAAAAGAGCGATCGGCGAATGGAGGATAAGATTAAACATAATGTTCAAGTGTTCGCTGATGGCAGCGTTATTGATACTTTAACGATTTTCCGTACTCATACCGGTGCTAAAAATGAAATTTTAAGCGGTGTCCGCAATGTTGATTGGCTGCGGGTATATGTTCCCGCCGGCAGCCGATTGTTAGCGGCTAGCGGCTTTCAAGCGCCGGCAGCTTCTTATTTTAAAACCCCGGAAGCTTCCTGGGAAGTTTTTCCTTTCTTGGCGAATACAGAAAATAAAGCGACGATTGATGCAAAAAGCGGCACAAAAATTTATTCAGAAAATAACAAGACCGTATTTGCCAATTGGGTAATGACCGATCCGGGTGAAACTTCCGTTATCAATTTGCGTTATCGTTTGCCTTTTAAAGTACAGGCCGAAACCATTGCTCCAACCAATTGGTGGCAGCAAATTTTAACTATTTTCGGCCAGAACGGGACAGAACGATTGCCCTTGTCTTTGCTTGTCCAAAAACAGCCCGGCGCTAGGGCGGCTACCCTCGATTTTACCCTTAATCTGCCGGCGGCCTGGCGTTCAGTTTGGTCATATCCGCAAGCTGAAGGCTGGAATGGAGAAGTTTCCTTGGATCAAGATAATATGCGCGCGGTTCTATTGGAAAAATAAATTTGTTGGCGCTTTCTTTCGCGGCCGCGGCTGCCGAGAAACGCATTTAAACATATGACTGCCATAAAAAAGAACACAATCAGCCGAGCTAAGAAAGAAGAGCCCTCCCGTCTGTCTGCTTTTTTAGAAAGACCTCTGCCGGATGCCGAAGAAGTCTCTCGCTTTGAGGAGGCAGTCAAGAAAGAAGTGCGGACAGAAGAGATGGATGATAATCTTTCGGCGATTTATCACGACGGTAAAGGCAACCTCGTCGACGTCACTACCGTCAAGAAAAAAAAGCGATTGCGCATCCTCGTCCTGTTTAAAAAAATATTTGTCTTGACTATTATCGTTTGCGGCCTTTACGGAATTTATTCTTATTATTTTCAACACTCGGTCGGTACGGATGAAATCGATTTGCAGATTAGCGCTCCCGAGAAAGTTATTGCCGGCGAATCTTTTTCCTACGAATTAAAGTATCGGAATAATAGCAAGCAAGCATTATCAGGCGTAAAATTAGAAGCAATTTTGCCGGTTGGCTTTGTTTTGACCGGCAGTTCGCCGGCCGCTACCGGCATTAATTCTTGGCCGTTGGATAATTTATCTCCGAACGCCAGCGGCACCATCACGATTAATGGTTATCTGATTGCCGCGGTTGATTCTGCTAATGTTATTACCGCTAAGCTAAGCTACACGCCGGCTAATTTTTCCAGCGAGTTCAAGAAAGAAAGCAGCGCTAATACGGTCATCAGCGGCCTCGGTTTTAATGTCGCCGCTGATTATTTGAATACCGCTTTGGTCGGTCAGAGCAATGAATTGAAACTTGTTTTAAGTGATTTTCAAAACAATCAACTTTCTGATTTTTATTTAGAAATTGTCAGTGCAGATAATTTAAAGATAAAAAGCGTCGGTACCGGCAGCGGTAAAACAGCCGCCGGTACTGCTTCCAGCACTTCGGCTAATACAGCTTCAAGCACAGCCATCAATCAGATTCAGGCTGCCGGTGAAGGACGATGGTCGATCAGCTCGGTGCCGGCCAGCTCCACCGAGAGCTTGTCCTTGCCCATCGTTTTTAATTTAAGCGCTAAAAATAAAGACAGAGAGGATTTGACTTTACGTTTATTAAAAAAAGAAACGGACGGCAGCGAGCGAATTTTTTGGGAAAAGACAATTTCTTTAGAAATAATGAAAAGCGACTTAAACCTCAGTCTTTCTCTAAATAATGAAAAGAGCGATCAACCGGTTAATTTTGGTTCTACTTTAAATTACAGTCTGTCCTATTCTAATAATGGTGATTCCAGTCTTTATGATCTTGTTCTGATGGCGGTGGTTAAGGGCGATTTCATCCAATGGCCATCCTTGCATGATCCTAGCGGCGGCAGTGTTTCCGGTAATGCCATTGTTTGGACCAAGGAACAAGTGCCGGCTTTATCTGAATTAGCTCCGGGCGCCGCCGGTAAAATTGATTTTTCTTTGAAGGTTAAAGATTTTTCCGAGTCTGATCTGGCGAAAGATTTTACAATTACCAGTTATGCTCAATATAGCTTGAACGGCAAGGCCAAACAGGCGGAAAATGACGATAATAAAAGCAACACGATTAAGAGCCAGATTAATAGTGATTTTTCTTTAAACGAAAAGATTTTATATTTTAATGAAGACAATATTCCGGTCGGCTCCGGACCTTTGCCGCCGCGTGTCAATGAAAAGACTAGCGTCCGCGTTTTTTGGACCGTCAAAAATAATCTTCATGATTTGGAAAACACCCAGGTTGCTTTAAATTTACCTCAAGGCGTTGATTGGGCGGGCAGTGACAACACCAATGTCGGCCGCGTTACTTATGATCAAACTAGCCGCCGGGTTACTTGGAATTTAGGAATTTTACCTTTATCTATTTATCGGGCGGATGCGGAATTTAATATCAGTCTGACGCCGACCGAGGCGGATCGCAATAAAATTTTAGTTTTGTCTCCGGGGGGTGTGGCGACTGCCGGCGATACGCTCACAAAAGCCGAATTAACAAGCCAAGCCTCGCCCAAAACAACAAAACTGGAAGATGATGAAATTGCCGGCCTATCCAATAACGGCCGAGTGGAGTAGGTTTATGTCCGGATTTAAGCTACAAAACAGCCATCAACGCCGCGGACGGATTAAAACTGCCCACGGCCTTTTGTCGACGCCCTTTTTTATGCCTGATGCTACTCGGGCTTTTGTTAAAGGCAGCACGGTTGAGGAAGTAAAACGGGTGCGGACTGAGGCAATGGTGGTTAATACTTTCCATCTCTATCTCCAGCCGGGCAGGGAAATCATCAAGCGCGCCGGCGGCGTCCATAAATTTATGGCTTGGTCGCGGCCATTGCTGGCTGATTCTGGGGGTTTTCAAGTTTTTTCTCTTATCCATCGAGCTCAAGGTTTAGGCAAAATCGATGATGAGAAGGTAAGTTTTAAATCACCGCTTGACGGCTCCAGCCACGAATTAACGCCGGAAAAATCTATCCAAATCCAATTTGATCTCGGTGTCGATATGATGGTTTGTCTGGATGATTGTCCGCCGAACGATTGGCCGCGGCAAGATTTGGAAATTGCGGTTAAACGCAGCTTGGCTTGGGCGGGAAGATGCAAACAAGAATATCTTCGGCAATTAAAACGCAGAAAAATTAAAGAAGATAAGCGGCCGCTTTTATTTGCTGTCGTTCAAGGCGGCGATTATGAAGATTTGCGCCGCCATTGTGCCGAAGAGTTGATAAAAATCGGTTTTGACGGCTATGGCTTTGGTGCCAGGCCGGTTGATAAGGAAGGCAATTTTTTGGCCGAGACTTTGTTTAAGACGGCTTCTTTTTTGCCTCAAGACTCTTTGCGTTTTGCTCTCGGCATCGGTTTGCCGGAAGATATTTATCGCTGCTATTTGATGGGCTGGGATATGTTTGATTGCGTTATTCCTACCCGGGAAGGGAGGCACGGACGGTTGTTTGCGTTTAAGAAGAAGTTTAGAGGTTTTTCTAAAACGGCTCGAGAGAACGGCATCGTTTCTAAATTTCCGAATTTTTACGAAACTAACAATATTAGCAACGCTATTTTTGCCCAAGATTTTTCACCAATTAATTCTGAAAGCGCTTTGCCGGAATTGCGGCGATACAGCAAGGCTTTTTTGCATCATCTTTTCCGGCTTAACGAACCTCTGGGGCAGAAGCTTGCCAGTTTAAATAATCTTGAATTTTATAATCGGCTGTTGCAGGAATTAAGGAAGCTGAAATAATAAAATATTTTTCTGTAATTTAAAAACTTGCGCCCATAATGAAAAAGTTTTATAATAAAGATGAAATTAAAATATTTTAAAAATCAGAGAAAATTAAAAATAGATTAGGCATAATAAAATTTATGATCAGAAATAATTATTTCTGATTATAAAGATTCATT
>CAZIHD010000036.1:0-6771 GCA_964539015.1 uncultured Gammaproteobacteria bacterium | reverse complement strand
AGCATATCAATCATGTTGCCGCCGGCCACTTCTTTAAAAGAATTGACGAAAGTAAGCATGATAATCTGCGCAACATCAATCATCAGGCCGCAGATTGTTTTGGAAAAATTAATCAAAATAGCCATCAAAATCAATTTTGGCAGCCATTTTTTATAACTATAATTTTCTAAATGCAAAATAGTGGAGAAAGCGATGACCAATAAAATAACGACAAAAAACATATTAGCCAGATCGCGGACTACGGCCCAGCCTTCAATAACGGCGCCGGCATCAATAAAATGTTGATAAGAAGCAATCAAAATCAAACATTTCATGACCAAAATCAAAATCAAGCCTAAAACATAAATAAACACATAAATAATGCCGCCGACGATTTGTGCGGCCCAAGTAGCGGCCAAAGTCTGCGGGGCAATCAAGAAGCTGGCGGCGAATATCAACAAAACCCCGAATAACAATTTACGGTTCTTGATTGAATTAAGAGCTTTAAAACTCATAAAAATAAGATTTATTCACTATTTTTGGCAAACGGATAAAAAATCTAAATTAAATTTATTTTCCGGTCAGGAAACTATAGATACCGTCCAAGGCGACATGGAAAAAAGAGCGGATAGGATTTTTAACGACTTCGGCAATCATGGCGATTACGGAAAAATCAAAAATGATAACGACAAACAAAATAAACGAGATAAGCCCTACGCCGAAGACTTCGGTGGTCTTAATGTTCTCTCCTCTCTTTTCTCTTTCTCTAAGAGTCAAGCCGGCTTGATCCATCCATTCCGAGCCCAAAGGAGCAAAATAGCGAGAACCAAAAGCCCCTTTTAAAAAAAGATGAATATAAACGTAAAAGAAAGAAAAACCGAAAGTATAAATAATATTGCGGTAAGCGGCTTGCAATATTTTGCTGGAGCCGGCGCTGAGAGCTTTTTCATCGCCGGGATCGCCGTTTGCTTCTTGGCTGTTGCCGGCCAGCGCCTGTTGTCTTTTGGCCGCCATCACCGCCGAACGTAAATCGGTATTATTTCCTTTCTGATCCGCCGTCTGTTCTTCCCGCTGCGCTTCACGGAGACTGCCCGCTCGATCGGAACTGTTTTCAAAATCATCTTTCTGATCCTGTCCTTGATCCCGGGCGGCCGGTGTACGCATGAGCTGATCGTCAATGGACATAATAAAACAGAAAATAATTAAAGCTTAGACAAGTATATTATACCGCAAACGGGCATTTTTTAAAACAGCCGCGCCTAATAATATTCTACAATAAAAATAAGGGAAAGAAAAGAAAAATCCTGAAAAAATTCAAATTTTTCGGAGAACGATAAACTTTACTTTTCCGGCTTTATGGGGTAATTTTAAAATAATAGAATAATTTTTAAAATTATGGATAATAAATTAGAATTACTCTGCCAGCGGCTTTTCCCTGCCCCTTTGCCGACACCGGCGGAGTTGGAAATAAAATATCCGCCCCGGCAGCTGCCGGCCGACGCCTTAGTGACCCGCGTCGCCCCGAGTCCGACCGGTTTTGTCCATTTTGGCGGATTATACGCGGCCTTAATTTCCGAGAGACTGGCGCATCAAAGCCACGGTATTTTTTTCCTCCGGATTGAAGATACCGATAAAAAACGGGAAATAGCCGGCACCGCCGATTTATTCGCGGCCGCCATAAAAAAATATGGTATTCTGGCCGATGAAGGCCCGGATCAAAACGGCCGAGAACAAGGTGTTTATGGCCCCTATAAACAAAGCGAGCGAAAACAAATTTACCAAGCTTATGTTAAAGATTTATTGCTCAAAGGTTTGGCCTATCCCTGTTTTTCCACTCCGGAAGAATTAGAAGAACTCCGCGCCCGCCAGGAAGCGATGGGCGAACGCAGCGGCTGCTGGGGCCATTTTGCCGCTTGGCGCAATAAAAAACCGGAAGAAGCACTTTCAGCCCTTGATAACGGTTTAAAACCGGTCATCCGTTTAAAATCTCCGGGTAATTTTTCCAATAAAATAATGGTTGAGGATCTTCTTATCGGCCGCCGGGAAATGCCGGAAAATGATCAAGATATCGTAATTATGAAAGCGGACGGTTTGCCGACCTATCATTTTGCCCATGCCGTTGACGACCATCTAATGAGAACCACCCATGTCATCCGCGGCAACGAGTGGTTTCCTTCCTTGCCTTTACATTTACAATTATTTCAAATCCTCGGCTGGAAAGCGCCATTTTACGCTCATTTAGCGCCGATTCAAAAGCTGGACGAAGACAAGAAACGGAAGCTGAGCAAACGCAAAGACCCGGAGGCAAATTTGGAATATTATCAAGCGGCCGGTTATCCAAAAGAAGCAATAATTGAATATTTATTAAATTTAGCTAATTCTAATTTTGAAGATTGGCGGCGGGCGAATCCTGAAACCAATAATCAAGAATTTATTCTCACCTTTAAAAAACTGGCCAATTCCAACGGCCCTCTCTTTGATTTAATTAAGCTAACCGACATCAGTCGAAATATTATCGCCAAATTGGATGCCGGCGCCGTTTACGCAGAATCCGTAGCCTGGGCAAGACAATATGATCGGGAGTTGGAAAAATTATTATTAAATGATCCGGAATATAGTAAAAACATTCTTGATATTGAACGAGCGGGAGCGGTTAAACCGCGCAAAGATTTGAGCAGCTGGTCGGAAATAAAAGAAGAAATTAATTATTTCTTTGATGATAATTTTAATGTACCCAAAGAATTAATTAATGAAATTGAAACGGAATTGGCGGGCGTTGACACGAAAGCGCTAACAGCGGCTTTCTTAAAAATTTATGACGAAAATGATGATCCGGAGGCTTGGTTTGAAAAATTAAAGACAGTAGCCAGACAATACGGCTTAGCCGCCAACGGCCAAGAATATAAAGCGGCTCCGGGAAAATACCGCGGCCAAGTCGGGTCGGTTGCCAAACTCTTGCGCATCCTGCTGACCGGACGCACCAAAACTCCCAATCTCTGCTTAATTATGCAGGTGATGGGCAGAGAAAGGGTAATAAAAAGACTAACCGCTTAATCAGCTTAAACCGAAAAAAAAATTTAATCTTCAGAAAATAGAAAAGCCGACGGTAAAGGTCGGCTTTTATAGAGTTTTAATTATCTTTCGGGGATAGGTAAAATGATAGTATTAACACTATCGGCCACCAATTCCTGATTAATCTGCATGGGGCCCACCTGATTACAATTTTTATACATCACACACCAAAAATGTATAATAATTTGTTTTTTATACCACTTGCCATCAAGGGTATAAGTTTTTACCCCTGTTGGAATTATTTTTAGCGTGTAAGGATCAACGGGAATCATAATATTATCTAAAATTATCCCGTCTTTGGTCGTATCGGTTATATAATAACCGTAAGAATTTCCTAATTCAATATTAGCAGGAAGGGGGCTAAATGAACTGGTAAATTTTATCTCCTTCGGTGTCGGATTAGGATTCGGGTTAGGGCTTGACGATGAGTCATTCCCACTTTTTTCACAGGCAACAAAAATAATAGTTGCCAGGAAACAATAAAATAAAAAACTAATTTTTTTCATGATGAGTTGATTTTTGGTTAGACATAAAATTTATAACCAAATATTCTTGCGCAACAAAAAGACTTGATTATAAATTCTATGTCTTGCCGAATTGTCAAAGAACGAAGTTTAACTACCTACCTTAATACATCTTTTTATTTATGTCAATCAACTAATCATTATTAAATAATTGACTATTACCGGTTAAGGTACCGCCTTTAGAATTACCGACCATGCCTTTAGGACAGCTTTCAGCCGTATTACCGCAAGCGCCGCCATTCTGACTACAGCAATAATATCCCCAATTATCCGAAACCTTAATCTTAATAACCGCTTGGTTTTGACTGCCAAGATAATAATGATAAACCTTATGCGGATTAGCAACATCGGGGTGATGATCTTGATTAACCAGGCTTTGAACAGACCCGTCGCCCCAATCAATAATCAAATCTTTCAAAGGTTGCTGTTCGGCATCGACATAAGAATTAAAGGTCAGAGTATAGATGCCGGGCTGGCTGACATCAAAGCCGCCATTTGAGGCTGGCTGGCCGTTTAATTTAACGTTATTTATCTGCGGTTGAGAAATACACCAATATGTATTAAAGGCGGTATCTTTGGCCGGTGAAGCGTGGTCGCCGCTTGCACACCATTTTTTCATGCTGGACGTGAACGTGGAAGTTGAATAACCATCAAATTCGGTATAAGAATTAACTCCGGCACTGTAATTATAGCCGGCAAAAGATTTTAAGAATAAATTCTTTAAGATATTTTCCGAATTAAAGGTTCCGCCCGCCACTTTTGACCCGTTCCACATCGGCACGCAAGTGCCGTTCACGCTGCCGCAAGATCTCTGATTGATCATAGAAGTGCTGGAACTCATAGTCGTGTCCAAAAGGCAAAGAACGCTGGCGTTCAAGCTGCAATAGCCCAGGCTACTACAGCCGTTGCCGGCGGTATTTTTGCAGCCATAAGGCCGGCCGGCAAAAGCAGTCTGATCAATCGAGCTGGAATATTGATTACGGAACTTTACCGGCTCGCTGGTGAATATATTAAAATTATCCGGAAAAGTCGCGCCGCCGAAAGGCACAAGGTCGCGCAAACGGCCATAACCGGTAAAATTAAAATTACTGGGATTAGTGCTGGTGCCGTAATAACCATTTAAATCACGGAAGAATTGCGGCGTATCATAAGGATAGGCGCTATTTTTACTCGTCCGGCCGGCCCAAGCCTGATTATTCCCGGCCGCATCCACGACCTGAACAAATTTATTACAGGTCGGATAAAAAACTTTTTCGGTGTCTCCGGAAATTAACTTAAGCTGATCTTCATCAACCGTAGGATGATCATAATCATAGACGCGGACAGCGGGGTCGGCATTTTGATTTTCAGAAAGAAATATCTTTCCTTTAAAATCAGCGCTAATGTCAATTCCCTGGCCATCAGACCCTAAATATTTACAGGGGTCATTATTACAAATAAATGAATGAAAACCGTCATACGCCGCCCAGCCTTCATGATAAGTATAGGCATCATCGCATTCAAGATCCAAATCTTTCAATTTATGTGTGGCCGTTTTGATAAGCAATTCTGAATCTTTAGGAATACAGGCAATGCGCTTGCCACTCCTAACTAAATAATAATCACCGCAATCATTTTTTTTGCCGGTACAATATTCGCAGCCATTTCCGGTAGTCGTAACTTTGTCGCAGCCATTGTCAACATCAGGTCCAGTATATCCGCCGGTTCCGCCTTGATTATAAATCTTAGCACCCACTAATTTATGAACAAGTCCAAAATCTCCGTTCGCTTCCGTACAATAATTCAAAGGAAAAGCGCCTTGATAACCAAGATTGGAACGGCCGGATTTGGCGGCGCTGCTAATCTGATCGATCGGATACCAAAGCAAACAAACATTTTTATTCGCCGGATCATGCTGGAGACAATAGCCCTCCAGCCCGTCGCTGATAACCTGGCTGTTTTTGCTCGTGCAAGAAGTGGCGTCCTGAGTCGGATATAAACGGCATTCCTTGGCCACATAATTATTAATGCCTACTTTAAGAACCGGTTCAATATTGATATCGTCGAAATAAACATATCTTTCTTCTTTGTCAGTCGCATCCGCACTGAGATATAAACTCAATTTGGAAGTGGAAGCTAATTGTGAAGCGGAAATTTTATGGACTTTCCGCTCCCAGCCGTTCGGAGCCTTATCGGTCGCAGTAAATAAAGGCGTATTCTCATCGGCGCCGTAAACGGCCACTTTGGCATTCATGCCCGAATTCTTAGTGTTAACCAAATAATTAAGATAGTAATCCTCATTCGGCTGGATGGAAATTGAAGTATTTTTAGAATGAGGCGACATCTCCTGCCCAGCCATGACGCGCAGATAAGCTTTACCTTCGGCCGGATAATCAGTCGGGGCGTTGGTCGGACTATTGATAATGCTATCGGCCACGATACTCTTATCAAAGAGACAGCTCTTGCCGTGATTAGAGGCTTCGCGGCAATAAAGCGTCGGGCTGTTGGCTTCAAAATCGTAATGCGCCTCCGTATTCAAACCGACTTCCTTCATGCTGGCTAAATCATATTGATTAAGGACGGAATAGCCGGTGATAGTCGTCAGATTAACAGAAGAGGAATTAAGGATTGTCATCCGATTAGCAACGAAATTAGCGCACTCATTATTATCATTCAAGCGATTACATTCGCCCAAGGCATAGCAAGTCCGCTCTTTCGTCTCTGGATCCTGAATATAAGTCAAACAGTCCAGCCAAGAAGAACAGACCCGATCCGGCCGTACTTTTAAGAGCCGATTGGCGCTGCAATTACCAGCTGTACACGCCACCGGCGCTTGGCCGTCGGTACTAGAGGCGGCATTCCAGCCGCCGGTCAGAGACAAGAGGCCTTGAGCGCCGTTAACCGAACGCTCATTAAAGAGAACGCAGCCATTATCAAAATTAACTAAGCCGTTGCAGCTGGATTTATCAACATTTTGTTTAAACTGATAATCAATCAGGGCTTCTTGGACGGAAACAGTGTGCCCGGAATAACCGCCGATTACCTTAGCGCCGGTATTGCTTCGGGAATGGAAGATAAAACGAGTCGATGGCTGATTGGCAGGAATGGTTAAAAGATTGGCGGTAGAGGTGCTGAAATTATTATCCTCCTGCAGTAAAGAAACGCCGGCAGTAAAAGATAATTTAACATCATTGGCGAGAGTGGAACTGGCCTGAGA
>CAZIHD010000035.1:0-7148 GCA_964539015.1 uncultured Gammaproteobacteria bacterium | reverse complement strand
TAATTGCTTTTTTCATTTGGCTTTCTTTTGCCGCTTTGCAGACCGGTAAATATACCGACGTCTCGGTTAGCCAGGCTGATACCGAAAGCACGACTAATGAACAAAACAGTTTCGGCGGCTCTATTACTCGAGGTAAGGATAATGAAGCGCCGGTCATGAATACTCAAGCCTCTACTCCGGGAACCTTGATTAAATTTGTTATCGGTATCGGCATGCTCCTGGGCGGTTTAAAGATTTCTCAACAGATCGGCAGCGCGGCCGGCGGTATTGCCGGCAAGGGCATGGCTAAATTAAATAAGATGGGAACGAGGGCTATGGGTGTAGGCAATAAAATTGGCATGGGCTTAGCTATCGGTGCCGGCGGTCTCGGCATGGCGGCCGCCAAAAAATTGAAAGTTAAGGAAGGCTTGGGGGCGATTGCCAGCCAAACCGGATTTGTCGGTACTGTCTTGGCGGCGACCGGTATACGCTCTTTGGCGACCAGCGGTTTAGTTGGTTTAAATAAACAGCAGAAGAAGATTGAAGAAAAAGCCCAGACTAAAATCGAAAATCTTAAAGATACCCGAGTTATTGCTCGTTATGCCAACCAAACATCAATCACCGCCGCCGGTATGGCCGCCAAGAAGAAGGCGCGTAATATGATGCCGGAAACGATAAAAGATGCAACCGCAAGACAGAACCATGTGGCCTCCATGTCAGATGAAGATTTAGGTAAGATGTCTGAAGCGAGTTGGTACCAGTACGGTAAATTAGGAGGACCGCTCCCAAATAATGCCCGTGAGTTTTTACAAAGCAAAAATAGACCAACCGGGGCATATAATTTGGGACTTCAAGATGAAAATCCAGGTCGTCCAATAACTGATTATGTAGCCCGCAAGGATGCGAGAGGTAATGATGTAAAATATGATAAATATGGTTCATATATGAATGCTGCCACACCGCCTTCAGCTGATAAATTAGATTATTTCAGGAGAGAGAACAAGCATAAATATGAATATTATAAAGATACCTCCACAACGGAAGAAATGACTAACAATGATAAGCGGCCGTCTGAATATCATAAAGATGCACCGGTTAAGGAAGAAATGGCTCAAGATGGAACGAATAAAGTTAAGCCGGAAAATCAAAATCAAGCAAGAGGCGAGGGTAATTTATCGATTAATAAATTTGCTAAAGGACAGGCGACTCTGGCGGTTGATTTTGATAAATTAAATCTTCCGGAAATAGATAAAGGCGCCGCCGGCGACAGTGATTGGCGCAATACTAGGGGTGTAAATACGAATGATCAAGGAGAAATACAGAAGATTGCCAGTCAGATGGTGGCGGTTATCAGTCAAGAAATCGCTTCTTTGCAGGCCAAGCCGAATTTAAGCGCCGGCGATACCAAGAGAATGGAAAATTTGCAGGCCGCCAAAGCTCGTTTTGAAAAACCGGAAGAATTGAGCAATTTGTCTTTAGTTAATTCCAGCGCTTCTAAATTTAAGATGAGTGATGTTAAGGAAACGATGATTCATGAAGAGGTTCACGGCTTGGGTTACGAGAATGAAGATGACGTCCGCTATGCCACCGGCAAGATTATGGAAACTCACAATTACGATGCCCGCAAAGACAAAGGTTCGGTCGATAAAATTTTAAGCGAAAAGCCGGCGGCAAATAGTTCTCCGGAAGAAATTTTAGAAAAAGAAAAGAAAGACTCGGTTCCGGAGGCCATGGAAGTCGATACGACCAAGCTGGAAGCCTCATTGGAACGGTTTTCTAATCAATTGAAAAAAGTCGGCGATAGTTTCGGCGAGATCAACATCGCCGCTCCGGCGAAAGGAGCGGGTGGTAATTATGATTTAGGCTATTTGATCAAAGGCTTGAAGAAGGCGATGACTGAAAATAACAAGAGCACGCAAAAAGCTTTCGCGGCTTTAGGCGGGCAGAAAGCGGAAACGCCTTTGGAATTTGATGTTATTGTAAATAACCTGAATAAGTCTGGCCAATCGGAAAATTTAAAAGCCGCTTAATTTTGATTTTATGAATTATATTGCTGATTGCTTGGAACGATTCCGGCAACTTCCCCAAAAATTAAAAGACCGGCTTGGCGGTCCGGAGACTTTAGCCGTTGTCAAAGCGCTTGAAGAAGATTATGGCGTCAGTACCAGTTTCGTTATTATCCTGGTCGCCATCGGCGAATTATCTCCGAATGATATTGATAAATATCTCCAAGCTAAATACGGATTGAGCGCCGAAGATGCTTTTGATATCATGAATGAGCTAACCCGGGAAGTTTTGACAAAAATATTGATTGAGGCGGACGATACCGAGCCGGATAAAGAAAGCTTGAGAATAATTTTACAGAATAAACTTGATTTATTATTGAAAGATAAGGATGAAGCCGAGGCTTTTAATGACGGCGCCTTTCAAATTTTATCGCTTGACGGCTCTTTTCTACAAGAGTTAGAAACAGTTTTGATAAATAATCAGTTAATTATCGGCTCCAAACCTATTGATAATAGCGTCAGCCGCGTATCCCCGACCGTCGCTAACTGGATTAAAGATTTTGTCAGTCTTAACGGGACCGATAATTTTGACGATTTGATCGTCGCCAATTATTTAATTAATTCCAAAAATGTTAAGAATCTCACTGAAGATGAAAAAAAATCTTTATCCCAGGTTTTGAAAATTTATCGCAATCTCGTCTTCTTTTTAGAAAATTCGGAAAAATTACCGGTTGATTTTTGGGAAATAATTCCGGTGGCCAAGGAGGAAACGGCTTTATTAAACAGCAATAAGCCGGAAAAAAAGGTGGAAACGCCGGTCATCAATGATATTTTGTCTTCTCAAACGGCCGTAGCCGCTGGCCGCCCGCAAGAATCGGAAACGGCAAGCTTGCAGGCGGCGCTTAAAGATTATTCTCCCGCCAGCTTGGAATATCGAGCTATCAAACAAGAAATTCAGCGCTTGCACCAGGGTAAGAAATAATTTTTTGACTGAATATTATGGCTCCAGCCTCTGTCGCTAATAGCCGCTCCTTTGTGGAGCGGCTTTGTGTTTTTTCCGCTATTTTTCAGGCTCTTTTTCGCTTTCCTATTTTTGGAAAAATATGCTAAAATGGAGATAATGCCCGTTCTAGATTTCTGGGTTTTAATTTTTTGATTTTTCTTTATTTTTCATGTTTGATTATTTGCAACAATTCAATAAGCTGCCTAAAGAATTACGGGAAAGAGTATCTTCGCCGGCAGTTATGGAGATTCTCACCGCTTTAGAAAATAAATATGGCTTAAGTTTGGCTATGGTCGTCATGCAAGTGATGGTTAAACAAATTTTAATCAAGGATTTGCCGGCTTATTTTATTACCGAAGCCGGCTTGGCTCCAGAAAAAGCGCAGGCTTTGAGCCGAGACCTGCAAGAAAAGATTTTTTTTACCGTGGCCGCTTATCTTGGTTTGAAAACAGCCGCAGTTTTGAGTCCGGAAGACAAGGAATTGCAGATTTTAATGAAAGATAGCGGTATTGTTTTGCCAAGTTTGGAAATGACCGCTCGTTGCCGCCAGATTTTACTGACTTATCGTAAAGGTATTCGGACAAAAATAGACACTCGCGCCGCTTTAGAGCGTTCAACTAGCCAGGGCGGTCTGGGCTTAGATCCGGCGACGGCCGAGCGATTATTGCATGTCTTAGATCGTCCGTCTATCGTTGAACCGGCCGTTGCCGCTTCGCCAAAAGTTTCCGCTGCCATAACAGAATTGATAAATAAGAATGAGGCGTCATCTTATGATTTGAAATCAGCTCTGGCTAGCGGCCAAGTCAAACCGCCGGCGGTTTTAGCCGAGAAATTTAAGCCACAACCGCCGAAATTAAATCCTAGCCGCGAACTTGAAGCTCCTGATCAAGAATTATCTCTGGAAGGTCCGGATAAAGTTTTAGAGATTAGTGAAAAAAGTACTCCCGATCGCGTGCCGCCTGTCCCTGTCGTTTCGGCCAAGATTTTTGTGCCGCCAGTTTCTGCCGCTGTGCCTACGGTTTCTGAAATGGTGCCGCCGGTCGTTCCGACAGCCTCTCCTTCACCGTCGATAGAGCCTAAACCGATGCCCGTTGATCCTCTGGCTGTATTAAAACCGGAAGCTGCTTTGAATAATTCTTTTAAAAAAATACCTTTAGATAAAGCCGGAATCTGGTCCAAGCTTTTTAAAGGTAAAACACCGCCCGCCAACGTTCCCGCCGCTGATCCGGCTGCGTCCAGCCGGCACTTGGAAGAATTGGTTAAAGAAGCGGCGGAAAAAGCGGCACCGCTCGTCCGCCCGGCCGCTTCCAGCGATGCCCGCCAAAAAATGGAGGATGTTAGGTTGCGCCCGAAAGTGATGGGTCCCTTGGAAGAGTTACGTTTTCTGGATTTAGTTAATTTCCGCCGTTTAGGCGCCAGTCCGAAAGAGATTACCGATAAATTGGTGATGAAAATAAAACTTTTAGAAAAAGACGGATATGACCGGATGATAGAAGGAGTTAAGTCTTGGCGCCAGAGCCCGGTCAATCGAATTTATGTCCGCTTGGCACAGGAAGCCGTCGCTAAGGGTGTAACTTTGCGCGAGGTTGTGGCTGCCCGCCAAGCAGAAAATAAAGAAACTTTAACGATGGCGGAAATCGAAGCAATCGTCGCCATGAATAGCCGCTTGATGTTTTAATTTATGCAACAATTTACCGTGCCTCAATTTATCGACGTGGAAAGCAAAATTATCGGGCCGATTACGACCCGCCAGTTCTTAATTTTTCTGTCGGCGGCGACAATCATCGGCCTTAGCTATAAGCTTTTTGATTTTACTTTATTTTTAACCATTGCCATTATTGTCTTCGCTTTGGCCAGCCTCTTTTCTTTCGTTAAGATTAACGGCCGCCCTTTTCATTTTTTTATTCTTAATTTTATTCAGACTCTGCGCCGCCCTAATTTGCGGGTTTGGAATCATCTCCTCGGTTTTATCGACAAGCCGGAAGCGATTACGCCGATTATCAAAGCGGAGGCGCCGGCGGAAAAAAAGGAATTATTTCGAACCTCCCGTTTAGCTGATTTAGCCCTGGTCGTCGATACTAAAGGCCGTTATCGCGGCGATAATAACGAAGAAGCTTAATTTTTATGCCTGAAAAGAATAATTTGGCTCGTAATAAAATAAATGTCTCGACGCAGCAATATCTGGATATTGCCGAGATTAAGGACGATGTCGTTATTATGAAAGACGGGACTTTGCGCGCTGTCCTGCTTGTTTCCAGTATTAATTTCGCTCTTAAGAGCGAAGATGAACAGAACGCCGTTATCAACTCTTACGTGATGTTTTTAAATAATCTCAGTTTCATGCTGGAAATCGTCATCCAGTCGCGCGAATTGGATATTGATAATTATCTTAATTATTTGCAGGAGAAAGAAAAACAGCAGCTTAATAAATTATTAAAAATACAAACCTCCGAATACATCGAATATATCAAAGAACTGACTTCTATCGGCAAGATTATGAATAAGCGTTTTTATGTGGTTGTGCCTTATAATCCTTTATCCGATAAGCATAAGGGCTTCTTTACGCTCTTGGGCGAATCGTTGAAGCCGGCCACCTCGATCAAGCTTAAAGAAAAAAGTTTCTTGCGCTATAAAGAGATGCTTGACCGCCGTTTAGATAGCGTTGTCAGCGGCCTGGAATCCATGGGTGTAAGCTGCGCCCGTTTGGATACGCAGAGCTTGATTGAACTTTATTATAAGACGTATAATCCGGAAACGGCCAAGAATCAGAATTTGGTCGATATTAAGAAATTGCGCGTTGAAACGAATTAATTTCGTCTGTATGATTAATTTTAATAAAAACAACAATCAGCAGAAGTTTACCATGAATACGCCGATTACTTTGGCGCCGAAAGGTAAAGAACAGGCGATTGAAGCCGACCCGGAATTAACGCGGGAGATTATTGAAGAAGAAAAAGCTTTCCGCCGCGGCGTCCTGACGGTCCGCGATCTTATTTCTCCGGCCAGTCTGCAGGTGAACCCGAATTATCTCCGCCTCGGCTCTAAATTTGTGCGGACAATCTTCGTGATCAGTTATCCGCGCTATATCAGTGTCGGCTGGTTTGCTCCGATTATCAATTTGAATCTGACTTTTGATGTTTCCATGTTTTTTTACCCGGTAAAAAGCGCGATTATTTTGAAACAGTTGAAGAATAAAGTCGGCACCTTGGAAGCGCAAATCGTTTCTGATGCCGAAAAAGGCGCGGCGCGCGATCCTCTGCGGGAAACAGCTTTGCGCGATATCGAGTATTTGCGCGACGCTTTGACTCAGGGTACGGAAAAGTTTTTTCAATTTGCTTTGTATTTGACGTTATATGCCGATGACTTGGAAGAATTGGATCGGATGTCGGATCAGGCGGAAGATATTTTCGGTTCCCGCTTAGTCTATTCCCGCCGCGTTTATTTCCAATCCGAACAAGGCTTTAATTCTACTCTGCCGATCTGCAATGATGAACTTTATATCACCTTTAACATGAATTCTTCACCGATTGCCTCTTCTTTCCCTTTTATTTCCAGCGAGCTGACCAGCGATCGCGGCATCCTCTACGGCATCAACCGCCACAATAACAGTTTGATTCTTTTTGATCGTTTTTCTTTACAGAACGCCAATTCCGTTGTTTTTGCCACGTCCGGCGCCGGTAAATCTTACGCAATTAAATTAGAGATATTGCGTTCCTTAATGCTGGGTGTAGAAGTGATCGTGATTGATCCGGAATATGAATATAAGCATCTGGCCGAAGCGGTCGGCGGTACTTATATTAATATTTCTTTGTCTTCGGAAAATAAGATTAATCCTTTTGATCTGCCGCGCTCAATCGGCGGGGAAGCAAAACCGAAAGATATTATCCGTTCCGCGGTCATCACCCTGAAAGGTTTGGTTCGCCTGATGCTGGGTAATTTGAATTATGATGAAGATTCTATTGTTGACCGGGCGCTTTTGGAAACTTATGCCAAGAAAGACATTACCCCCGATTCTGATCTGTCGGCGGTTGAGCCGCCGGTGATGTCAGATTTTGAGCAAGTGCTAGACGGCATGGAAGGCGGCGGCGATTTAGCCTTGCGCTTGAAAAAATATACCGAGGGCACCTTTGCCGGCTTATTAAACAGTCCGACCAACGTTG
>CAZIHD010000034.1:0-7238 GCA_964539015.1 uncultured Gammaproteobacteria bacterium | reverse complement strand
GAGCTTTGAGCCCGAGCCTAACGCCCTGCGGTCTTGCCGCAGGGATGATTTACATAAGAAATTTTTATCCAGAAAAGTTGACATTGAAGATATTAAGCAATTATCTTTTTGACTTATTAAACATCCCAGCAAAAAAGTTTTTTAAGCTTTGCAAATAGGTAATTATAAAGAATAACCCTAATATTAGGGTTATTTTTGTTTAAGGCAATAATTAAAACAAGCACGGTTAACATAAAATCATTATCGCCAAATTTAATTAAGACTTTTCTCTGCTAATTTGTTATACTTTAATTAAGTTATTGAATAAAAAATATGAATCCAAACAAACTTGAAACATATAAAGTAGAACCAGACGACGATTTTAATTTTTTTGATAGGAATAAGAGCTTTGAGCAAATAAAAACGCCGGCCGAATTGTTCGGTTATATGCACAATAATATTAAATATGGTTTTGTTGATAAGAATAATCATAAAATATATTCTCCTCAACAAGAGGGCTGGGGTGTCGGCGATGCCTTTCCTCGCGCTTATTATTTACAAGCGCCGGAAGAATTGCTAGCCAGCCAGCACGGGACATGCTGGGATCAAACTGAGCTGGAAAGATCCTGGTTTTCAAAACATAATTATGAATTTAAAACTTTTATTTTAATGTTTGGCCGGGAAATAAGTCAAAAAAATCCAGCGCACACTTTTTTGGCCTATCAGGATAAAAATAAATGGAATTGGTTTGAAAATACTCTTGACGAACGAAATAATGGCATCCATCAATTTGAAAATTTTGATGATTTGGTTGCCGAAGTCAAAAATATAATAACCAATAACGCCATTAATAACGGCGCCACTGAAGAAGACTTAAAAAAAATTAACTTTTGTGAATATGAGGCGCCGGCCGCCGGCTGTAATTCAGATAAATTCATAAACAACATAATTAATCGGTATAAATCAGGTGATTAATATAAAGGCCGAGTCCAGAATTTTTTGATATTACTATTTTTTTTAAAAACCAGTATAATGAGACTATAACTAGCCAGTGAGAGATAATTTTAATCTATGCAGCGACTTTTTAAACTTCGAAAGATATTTTTCAGCCTTTTGGCTCTTAATTTTCTTTTGGCCATATCCATTCCTTTGTTAATTAACCGATCTTTTTTCGGTTTGACGGAAGAAGTGATTGAAACCATAGTTTTGGCCGTCTTGTTGATTTTAGCTTATGTGGTTAATTTTTTATATTTGCGCGAAGTCGGTCGTTTGCGCCGCTATCAAGTAAATTTAGAGGATCGCCTTCAGGATACTTTTAAATACATCGGTTCGATTAATCTGCAATTGGAGGAAATGCGCCAAGCTTTTGCTAATTTTAAAAAGTACCCGGAAAATAAAAAAGATATTCGCACCGTGTTTACTTATTTTTCAGAAAAGATTTTAGGGATGGTTAATGCCGATTGGATCATTTTTCGTATCATTGATACCCAGAATGCCCACACTATCCGTGAAGATAAATTTACCCGCAATAATCAGCCGGTAGCGGCCACCAAAGTTGATAATCAAGAAATTTTGGCGGGAAAATGTAAATCAGGCACCTGTGTCATTGTCCGTTCCGATCAAGAAAATCTCAGTATCAAAGCTTGCTGCATACTGGCGGCCAAGCTTAACCGCGATCAGGAGTTTTTTGTCCGTTCCATGATTAATCAGCTGGAAATGTTATTTATTGTTTTTTCTTCTTTGCGCAAGGGGCAAAAAATAACTTCGCGCGATAAAAATAAAAAATAAATAATTAATAAAAAATAAATTTAAAATTTATGGCTACTAAAAAGACAAAAAAGACCCCTGAAAAAGAGTCTTCAAAATTTGAAGAGTTTAAAATCACCGGGCATGAGCTGGTTAAAAAAATTAAAGAGCTGATTAAGGCCGGTAATATCCGCCGAATCATTATTAAAAATGAGCGAGGCAAAGTAATGATGGAAATTCCTGTTACGGTTGCGGTAGTGGGTACGGTTTTTGCCCCGATTTTAGCCGCTGTCGGCGCTTTAGCAGCACTGCTTAACAAATGCAGCTTGGTGATTGAAAAAAAATAAAAGACAGCTTTTTGGGATAAAAAAGAGCCCGTTTTCACGGGCTCTTTTATAATAATATTTTTTTAAGATTGTTCGATAATCGCTAAAATTTCATCTCTTTTTGCGGCCATCGTCTCTGGATTATTGGCCTCTAAATTAAGACGGATTTTATTTTCGGTGTTAGAGCCGCGGACATTAAACCAAAAATCAGGATAGGTAATACTGACACCGTCTAAAAAGCTGATTTGGCCGTCGCTGTATTTTTCTTTTAGTATTTGAAAAATTTTTTCTTTGTCTTTTACCGAACGATTTATTTCGCCGGATTGGCTGTAACAGCGATAGGGTTTAAGAAATTCGGAAATTGAAGTCGATTGCTGGGAAAAAAGCTCCAAAAGTTTGCCGATCATAATCATCGGCATTTCAAAGCAGCCGATTTCTAAATTAAGAAAAAAATGTCCGGAAGATTCACCGGCAAAGTAAGAGTTTTCAGCCAGCATTTTTTCTTTAATTAAAGAATGACCGACTTTGGTCGGCACGGGGATGCCGCCGGCCTGTTCAATCAGATCTACGGTTATTTTTCCCGGGCGGACATCATAGCAAATTTTGCTTCCCGGGCGATCTTTGAGAAAGATTTGTGCCAGCAGACCGCGAATAATGGCTGGGTTGATCACTTCGCCTTCATTATCAATAAAAAAAATACGATCACCGTCACCGTCAGTAGCGATGCCAAGGTCGGCCCGCTGTTTAATGACTTCTTTTTGCAACTGTTCCAAATTTTCCGGTTTTAAAGGATCAGCCTCATGCGCAGGAAAAGAGCCGTTTAAAACAAAATTTATTTTTTCTAATTTAATCGGCAGGCGCCGGCTTAATAACTCTAAATATTGAGCCCCCATGCCGTTGGCGGCATCAGCCACCACTCGCAGCGGTTTAATACTGTCCGGTTGAATAAAAGTTAAATCATGTTCTAGTTGAGACGCGGCCATATCGGCTAGCTGGATGACTGGCTGGCTATTATTTTCGGAAACAGCCATCTCTTGAAGATTTTCTTTTAACCAATTAATTCCGGAATCGCCGCTGATTGGGCGGCTTTTTGTCCGGACAAGCTTAAATCCATTCCATTCTTTCGGATTATGCGAAGCAGAAATCATGATGCCGCCGTCGGCGCCTTGCTCGGCTACGGCAAAATAAAAAGCGGGGGTAGAAATTAAACCGGCATCCAGCACTTCGGCTCCGGCCGCCTGCAGCCCTTTAATTAAACTTAATCTTATTTCCGGCGAACTAAGACGCATATCGCGCGCTATCACCACGCGCAAAGGTTTGTCCGGATTGCAGTCGCCGTCTTGGCGCCTGAGGGAAACAAAAGTTTGTCCGAGATCGGCGGCAAAATTTAAGTCAAAATCCTGTCCATAAATTCCTCGAATATCGTAAGCTTTAAAAATATCAGGCTTGAACATAAACAGAAATATTAATTTTTAGACTGACGGAGATAGAGAATAAAAGCACCTAAACCGATACAAGTGGCGAATAAAGAAATAAGCCAGCCGAGGAACGGCAAAGAAAATAAAAGCCAAGCGATAACGACTCCGATGATTAAACTGGCAATTAAATTTGGATTTTTACTTTTATCTTTTTCCAATTTATTAGTAATTTTTTTGCCTAAATAAATGGCGGCGATTATTTTGCCCACCCAGAGCATAATTAACCAGCAGGCTAACATGATTAAAGCCAAGGGCAAGCCGATAATTGTAAACATTAAGACGATGGCCGCTAACGGTGTGGCTAAAAAAACTAGCAAACCCCAGCCTAAGCTTAAAGTAAAATGTTCTTCCAAAATATTATTAAGTTGAGCGGTTAATTTCTTGCCGACAGTCGTTAATACTAAACCGATGATAAGCGCGGCGAAAATGGCGTAAAACAAAGACCAAAGATAAGAGATTGCTTGATTTTTTGTAGACGCCTCCTTGTTTTTAACCGGATTAATTTTTCCGGCAATATTTGCTCCTTCGGCTATATTTAATTTAGTTTTTTCGTTATAATAAACATCACCATTAATGCTTGCTTCCGGAGATATGGTGATGTTTTGGTTTTTTCGATTTTGGCTAAAATTGAAATTTTTTCCTACTTTTCCGGACAGAGTGGTGCTATCGCTGCTTCCATCCACGTTGCCGTTAACAATGCCAAGAATATTGGTGTTAACTGCACCGGTGAGTAAATCCCAGCCGATTTTAGCCTCTTTTCCAATTACTACCGAATTGCCGATCACATTAACATTGCGGGCTACCGGTCCGTTAAGATTAGCGCTATTGCCGGCCACGCGAATATTGCCGTTTACTTCACCATTAACGGTAATTGTCTGAGCAGCCGCGATCAGATCGCCCTCCAGGCGGCCATTAACGGTAATTGTCTGAGCCACGGCGATTAAGTCGCCTTTAATTTCCCCGTCAATGGTAATGTTGTTGCTGGCGGCATAGAGATTGCCGTCAATTGTTTCTTCTTTCGGCAAATAAACGTTATCGCCAGATTTAACCGTCGAGGCCTGTACTACTACCGGCAGCAAGAAGATGACGGCAGCGAAGCCGATAAGTAAAGTTTTGATTTTGTTTGTCATAAAATTAATTTAAAATAAGAAATATTTGCTATAATAATACCGATATTATATCTTAAAATTATGTTAGACGCAATTGAAGAATTAATTAAAGAGGCGCCCCGTTCCGTCCACAGCCGGGACAATATGTCGGCCTTAAAGCGGGTATTAAGCAAAAAATATCACACCGATTCCCTTTTAAATTCGGATATTATTTGCGAATATAAGCGTTTATTGGCTTTAGGTAAAATTAAAGCTAATCCGGAATTAGAATATCTTTTGCGTAAGCGCGCCGTTAGAACTTTGTCGGGTATCGCCCCGGTGGCAGTTTTAACCAAACCTTATCCTTGTCCCGGCACTTGCGCTTATTGCCCGCATCAGAAAGATGTGCCAGCGAGCTATCTTTCCAACGAACCGGCGGTTATGCGCGCTATCCGCTGCCATTATCATCCCTATACGCAAGTTGTTTCCCGTTTGCGGGCTTTGGAAAATAACGGACACGAACCGACTAAGATAGAATTGATCGTTATCGGCGGCACTTGGAGCTATCTGCCGGGAAAATATAAATATTGGTACATTCTCAATTGTTTTAAGGCGGCAAATGATTATCGATCCCAGGTTAAATTACCAGAGGCTGCTTATTCTCAAAAATTAAAATTGTCCAATTTAAAAAATTTATTAATTAAAGAACAAAAAAAGAACGAACAAGCCCGTTATCGTCTTATCGGCGTAACTTTAGAAACGCGCCCGGATTATATTAATGAAAAAGAATTAAGAGAGATGCGCGACTTAGGTTGTACCAGAGTCGAGATTGGCGTCCAGGCGGTGGACGATCAAATATTAAAATTAAATAAGCGCGGCCATGGCGTCAAAGAAATTGCGGAAGCGACTAAGCTCTTAAAGCAATTCGGTTTTAAAGTTACTTATCATTTAATGCCGGCTCTTCCGGGCGCGACGCCGGCAAAAGATTTAGAATTATTTAAAAAATTGTTTAACGACGAACGTTTTCAGCCGGATCAGATCAAATTTTATCCGACCGTCGTTACCAAAGGCAGCTTGTTGTATCGATGGTATAAAGTGGGAAAGTACCAGCCCTACTCCGATGAGCAATTGCAAAAATTGATTATTGAATGCAAAGAAGCGGTGCCGACTTACGTGCGGATTATCCGCTTAATCCGAGATATTCCGAGCGAATCTATCGTGGCCGGCAATAAAATTACCAATTTGCGCCAGATTATGAAAGATCGAGGCGTAAAATGTAATTGTATCCGTTGCCGGGAAGCTAAAGATCAGCCGATTAAAAATTATCAAATAAATATTGTAAATTATCCGTCTTCCGGCGGTCAGGAATATTTTATCAGCGCCGACAGCAAGGATGGGCAAACTTTATTTGGTTTTTGCCGTCTGAGAATTGATTGGGCGAGCCCGATTGCGCCGGCCATTATCCGCGAGCTCCATGTTTATGGGGAATTAGTTTCTATCGGCCAAAAACAAAAAATTCAGCATAGTGGATTAGGTAAAAAATTATTAGCGGCGGCCGAGAGACTAGCGAAAGCCGCCGAGATTAAAAAGATTGCCGTTATTTCCGGGGTGGGTGTCAGAGGGTATTATAAGAAATTAGGATATAAGATTAAGGGTAATTATGTGGTTAAAAAATATAAATAATTATTTTTGACAAAAGGCTGTCTCTAAACTAAGATTGAAGGTATGGAAAATCAGAAATTACAACAACAAGATCCGGCGGTGGCGGCTATTATCGCCCGAGAAGAACAAAGACAGGCCAGCGAATTAGAGCTGATTGCTTCGGAAAATTATGCTTCTTCGGCCGTCCGTTCTGCCTTAGCTTCGGTTTTGACTAATAAATATAGCGAAGGTTATAGCGGCAAACGCTATTACGGCGGTAATTATAATGTGGATGAGATTGAAAATTTAGCCATCGAACGGGCAAAAAAATTATTTGCTGCCGAACACGTTAATGTTCAGCCTTTGTCCGGTTCGCCGGCCAACGCGGCAGTCTATATGGCTTTTTTAGAGCCGGGCGATAAGGTTTTGGGCTTACGTTTGGATCACGGCGGCCATTTATCTCATGGCCATAGCGTTAATTTTTCCGGCCGCTTATATAATTTTGTTCAATATGGTGTTTCCGCGGAAACCGGTCGGATTGATATGGAAGAAGTGCGCCGCTTGGCTGTAGCGGAAAAACCAAAAATGATTGTCGCCGGTTTCAGCGCTTATTCTCGAGAAATTGATTGGGCCGGGTTTAAAGCGATTGCCGATGAAATCGGCGCCTATACTTTTGCCGATATTGCCCACATCGCCGGCCTGATTGCCGGACGGCAATTAACTAATCCTGTTCCCTTATTCGACGTGGTGTCGACCACTACTCATAAAACTTTGCGCGGTCCGCGCGGAGCGATAATTATGTGTCGGGAACAATACGCCAAACAAATTGATCGGGCGGTTTTTCCGGGCATGCAGGGCGGTCCGCACGATCATGTTACTGCCGCCAAAGCAATCGCTTTCGGCGAGGCGTTGCGTCCGGAATTTCAAGATTATTCTCGCCAGGTCATTCTCAACGCGCAAGCTTTGGCCGCCGCTCTGAT
>CAZIHD010000033.1:0-7836 GCA_964539015.1 uncultured Gammaproteobacteria bacterium | reverse complement strand
GGAATAAAAATAATTTATATTCCTCTGCGTTTCGCCGGAGCTTATATATTAGGATCTTTGATTGATCGAGTGAGATTAAAATTAGCGCGAGATAACAGCTTTATCCATAAAGCTCTAGCTGATGCCATTTCTCTTTCAATTTATCAAATCCCGATATATCTATTAAGTGCCACTGTTATGCGGGTTGCCTGGCAACCGGTATTAATCACGATGGCTCTGTACATTTTAGATAATCTTCTTTTTGGCTGGTTATACGGCTATATCCTTAACCAGGTAAGAAAATATTTTTTAAAACCAGTAAAACAAGCCGCTATTTAAAAAATGATTAGGCTTGTTTTTATTATTAAATTATAGCCGCCCACCAGATTGTATGCTAAAATTATCCGGTAATATGAAAAAAATCTACCGCTACGGCTTAAACATACTCTTATTGTTAATTTTGACGGCCATTATCTTCCTGGCGGCCGGATTTTTTGCCGTGCGCTGGGGCTGGACCAAGGTGGCCGGCGAAGAAGATAATAATTCTTATGCTTATAATTTGATGGCGGAAGAAGACCCGGTGATCAAAACAATAAATCCCGGATTGCCCAAGAATCCGTCCATCTATGGCGAGAACGAAAATTTAAACTGGTGCCGGCTCGGGGTGGCGGCCGAAACTTCACCTTATGATGCCGCCGGCATGCTAAAAGCTTATAGAGCCACGAAATCGGAAGAGTTATTACAACATATGCTGCTCGCCCTAGAATTAAGGAAGGGCATAAACAGTACTTTCAGCCAGACTTTAAAAGCTTGCCGCAATGAACCGGGCAAATGGGATGAAAAAAAATTATCTGAATTTTTAGCAACGCCCGCCGGCCTCAGCGCTTATACTTGGCAGAACAGTGAATACTGGCAAATTATCAAACAAGCGATTTTGAAAGATAAGGATAAAATTGACGACGCTTCTAAAGTCGCCGGCATCCAGCCGCGGCTTCTGGTTTCCGTCGCCATGGTGGAACAATTGCGTCTTTATTATACCCAGCGCGAATTTTATGAACAATTTTTCAAGCCTTTAAAAATTTTAGCAAACGCCAATAAGATGGCCTGGGGTGTTATGTCGATTAAGGAAAAGACGGCGATGGCGGCCGAAGAGCATCTTTATGATCAAAAATCCGTTTTTTATTTAGGCAAAGAATATGAAAAAGTTTTAGATTTTACCGCTAATCTCGATCCGGCCAAGGAGCGCTATGAACGGCTGACCAATGAAAAAAATCATTATTATTCTTATCTTTACGGAGCTTTAATTATTAAGCAATTCCAGACTCAATGGCAGCGCGCCGGTTATGACTTAACTTACCGTCCGGAAATAATCGCCACTCTTTTTAATATTGGTTTTGATCATTCACAGCCGAAAGCCGATCCTGCTGTCGGCGGTTCAACCCTGGAAATTAACGGGGAAAAATATTTTTTCGGCTCATTAGCTTATGAATTTTATTATTCCGGAGAATTAGCCGAAGAATTTCCTTTTGAATAAATAAGGACACAAAAAAATAAATTTATTTTTTTCCAGCCAAAAGCTGGTTTTTTCTTGTTTTTATGCTATAATAAGCAAAGATTAATCGCAATCGGATTTTTTATTTATCTAATTTTTATTTTAATACTAGCTATTAATCGCCGCTAAGCTTTGTCTTATGCCCGGAATTTTCCAGCTAAAATCCGAATTTGAGCCGGCCGGCGACCAGCCGCAGGCAATCAAGAAGCTCCTTAACGGTTTGGAGAAGGGTTTTGATTACCAAACACTCTTGGGCGTCACCGGTTCCGGTAAAACTTTTACGGCCGCCAAGGTGATTGCCGCTTATAACAAGCCCGCTTTAGTGATTGCGCCGAACAAAGCTTTGGCGGCTCAGCTTTATCGCGAGTATAAAAATTTCTTTCCGGAAAATGCCGTGCACTATTTTGTTTCCTATTACGACTATTACCAGCCGGAAGCCTATCTGCCGATTACCGATACTTATATTGATAAGGAAGCAATGATTAACGACGAGATGGATCGTCTCCGCCACGGCGCCACTTCCGCCTTGCTGAGCCGCCGCGATGTTATTATTGTCGCCTCAGTATCTTGTATCTATAATCTCGGCGTACCCTTAAATTATCTCGGCGCTTCCTTGCATCTGGAAAAAGGAAAGACAATGACCAGAGCCGATCTTATTGCTCAATTTGTAGCGATGCAGTTTGAAAGGGTAAACGGGGAAGTAAAGCGCGGTCAGTTCCGAGTACGCGGCGAGGCGTTTGAAATCCGGCCGATGTCGGAAAACGTCGTCTATCGTATTGACCTAGAAGGGCAAAGTATCAAAGATTTAAATATTATTGATAATACCACCAAAAATATTCTTGATAATCTGGAAGAAATCGTTATCTTTCCGCCTAAACATTTTATTTCCACCAAACCGCAGATTGAACAAGCGATTAAAAATATTCGGGAAGAACTTCAGGATCGTCTCGCTTATTTTAAGGCTCAAGGATTATATTTGGAAGCGGAGCGCTTAGAACGCCGTACCCGCTACGATTTGGAAATGCTCCACACGCTCGGCTACTGCCATGGAATTGAAAATTATTCCCGGCATCTGTCCGGCAAATTAGCCGGGGAAGCCCCGGATCCGCTCCTGAGTTATTTTCCCTGGAAAGACGGAAAACCGGATTTTTTGACAATAATTGACGAATCGCACATTACTGTTCCTCAAATCAGAGGGATGTATAACGGCGATCGGGCGCGCAAGAATATTCTTGTCCAATACGGCTGGCGCTTACCGAGCGCCTTGGATAATCGGCCATTAAAATTTCCAGAATTTCAGAAACGAATCGGTCCGGTTATTTTTACCACCGCGACTCCTGGCGATTACGAACAGCAACATTCCCAGCAAGTCGCCGAACAGATTATTCGTCCGACCGGTCTGGTGGATCCGGAAATAGAAATTCGTCCGGTCTTTGAAAAAGAAAAAAATTACAGCCAAATCAATGATATTATGGCGGAAGCGGAACGTCTGGCCAAAAAAGGAGAACGCGTTATCATTAACACGCTAACTAAAAAACAAGCCGAAGATCTGAGTTCGTTTTTGAACCAAAAAGGTTTGAAAGCAAATTACCTTCATTCCGACATCAAAACCTTTGAACGCACGGATATTCTTAAAGCCTTCCGCGAAGGCGCCTTTGATGTTCTGATCGGCGTCAATCTCTTACGTGAAGGTCTGGATTTGCCGGAAGTCACTTTAGTCGCTATTTTAGACGCTGATCGCGAAGGCTTCTTGCGCAGCCAGACTTCCTTGATGCAGACAATGGGACGGGCGGCGCGCAATGTTTCCGGAAAAATTATTCTTTATGCCGATAAAGAGACGGATTCGATGAAACGAGCCATCGCGGAATCGCGGCGACGGCGGGAAAAACAATTGCGCTATAACCGCGACCACAACATTACGCCGACAACGGTGATCAAAAAAATAGAAAGCCTGCTCGGTTTGGAGGAAGAGCGGGCAGAAGATGAAAAATTCCGGCAAGACAAACATCCTAAGAAAAAACGTGGTAAAAAATAAACTATGCAAGATAAGATTATCATCCGCGGCGCGCGGATGCACAATTTAAAGAATATCAGCCTGGAAATACCGCATAACACCCTGGCGGTCATTACCGGCGTTTCCGGCTCGGGCAAGTCTTCTTTGGCGTTCGATACAATTTTTGCCGAAGGACAAAGACAATACGTGGAATCGCTGTCGCCTTATATGCGCCAATTTCTCGGACAAAAGAAACCGGCCGACGTTGACGAAATTATCGGCTTAGCCCCGGCAATCGCCATCGATCAAAAAGCTTTGTCGCATAATCCCCGTTCCACTGTCGGTACCTTGACTGAAATCCACGATTATCTGCGTGTCCTCTATGCTCGAATCGGCGAGGTTTTCTGCCCGCAATGCGGCTTGAAAATTGAAAAATTAACCCTGGAAGAAATGATCGACATCATTATTTCTCGCGGCAAAGAACAAAAAGAAGATTACGCCACTATTTTCAGCCCGGTGGTTCGAGGACGCAAAGGCGAATATTATCAGCTGCTTTATGACTATCTGGCTCTCGGCTATGCCGAGGTGCGGGCGGACGGGGAAATAAAAAATTTACGCGAACCGATTAAGCTTAACGCCAAAACGAAGCACGACTTAGATATCGTTATTGACAAAGTCCGGATTAGCGACGACAGCCGTTTATTTGAAGCGGTCGAAGCCGCGCTGGCTTACAGCCAAGGTTTGGTGATTGTAAAATTTCAACAACAAGAATTTTTACTTTCATCTAACTGGACCTGCCCGAATGATAATTTTTCTTTTCCGGAAGTAGAGCCGCGGCTTTTTTCTTTCAATTCGCCGCATGGCGCCTGTCCGCAATGTTCCGGCTTGGGCAAGATCGGTTTCTTCGCCGACAAGCCCTGTCCGGAATGCCACGGCTTGCGTTTGCGCCCGGAAGCCTTGTCAGTCCGCGTCGGCCACAAAAATATCGCTGAAATCAGCCATCTCAGTATTGATAAAGCTTATGATTTCTTTTGGAAATATTATCAAAAGATGAATAAGCGCCAGCTCACGATTGCCGACAATGTCATTTCCCAAATTTTGAATCGTTTGGAATTTTTAAATAAAGTCGGCTTGCATTATCTTTCTCTGGATAGAGAGGCGGAAACCTTGTCCGGCGGCGAAGCGCAACGCATCCGCCTATCTTCTCAAATCGGTTCCCAGCTGTCGCGTACCTTGTATGTTTTGGATGAACCGACCATCGGCCTGCATGAACGCGATACCGATAAATTAATTGAAACTTTAAAAACTTTACGCAATAAGAATAACACCGTAATTATCGTTGAGCACGACGAACGGACAATCCTGGCCTCCGATTATCTTGTTGATCTCGGTCCGCTGGCCGGCGTCCATGGCGGGGAAGTCATGGCGAGCGGCGAAACTAAAAAACTCTTGGAAGCGGAAAAGAAAAAACCCGGCAGCCAATCCCTGACTCTCCAATATTTAACCGGAAGCAAACAAATCAGTTTGCCGGAAAAACGCCGGATTCAAAACCACGGCAGTTTAAAAATAAGCGGCGCGAAAGTGAATAATTTAAAAAATTTAAAAGCGGAAATACCTCTCGGCCGCCTGGTTGGCATCAGCGGCGTTTCCGGTTCTGGCAAATCCTCTTTGCTTTACGATGTGCTTTATAAAAATCTTTCTTATATCAAGAATCATCCGGGCAAAAAAGCAAAACTGGAAGGTATCGGAGAAATCAAAGGCGCGGAATATATTAATAATATCGTCATTATCGACCAATCGCCGATCGGACGCACGCCGCGTTCCAATCCGGCGACTTATACCGGCATTTTTTCTTATATCCGCGATTTCTTTGCCGAATTGCCCGCCGCTAAAGAACGCGGTTATTCTATCGGCCGTTTCTCCTTTAACCGCGCCGGCGGCCGCTGTGAGGCTTGTGAAGGCGCTGGTTCTAATCTGATTGAAATGCATTTTCTGCCACCGGTATTGGTAGAATGCGAAGTTTGCCGGGGTCGACGCTTTAATCGCGAAACCCTGCAGGTAAAATACAAAGGTAAAAATATCGCCGATGTCCTAGATTTGACGATTGACGAAGCAATTAATCTTTTTGGAGATAATTATTATATCACCGACAAGTTGAAAGTCTTGCAATCGGTCGGCCTGGGTTATCTTAAACTCGGCCAATCAGCCACGACCCTTTCCGGCGGCGAAGCGCAACGCGTTAAAATCGGCAAAGAATTGACGCATAAACTCGGCCAACGGACGCTTTATTTGCTTGACGAGCCGACTACCGGCCTTCATTATTATGATATCGCCATGCTCTTGGCGGTTTTGAATAAATTAGTAGAGAAGGGAAATTCTGTTTTGATTATTGAGCATAATTTACATATGCTTAAATCCATGGATTATCTCTTAGATCTCGGTCCGGATGGCGGTGATGACGGCGGCAAATTGGTGGCGGCCGGCACTCCGGAAGAAGTTGCCAATAACCCTAAAAGCGTTACCGGTAAATATTTGAAAGAGTATTTATAAAAAATGAGTGAAAAAAGAAAAAACCCGCTGCTCATAAAAAACAAAACAGCGGGAAAAACTAGGAATAAAAAAACCTCGTTATCGATAGAAAGGATAACGAGGGGTAATATGTTATGAAAAAAAGTTTCTTGTAAACCGGCAGCTGATAATGCTAGCTACCGGTTTGGAAAATTAAGAAGAACTACATGTAGACTATAATATAATAATCCTCTTATTAAAATTTGTCAATAGTAAATAATATGGCTGATAATAGTAAAAAAATTAATAGGTTTAAACAAAAAATATCAGAATCGTCCTCTCTTAAAAAAATCGCTCAAGAAGCTCCGAAAGCTCCCGGCGTCTATTTTTGGTTAGGACAAAAAGGGGAAGTGCTTTATGTCGGACGCGCCGTTAATCTAAATAATCGACTGCGCCAATATTTTCAAAAAAATATCAGCCCGCGCATTGCGGAAATGGTGGCTCAGGCGGTTAAACTGCGCTTTAGCGTCAGCGACAGTTTGCTGGAAGCGATTATTGAGGAAGCGGAAAACATCAAAAAATATTGGCCAAAATATAATATTGTCGACCGCGATGACCGCTCTTTCGTTTATATTGCTATTAACGAAAAAGAAGAATATCCCAAACCGATTATTATCCGCGGCCAGGATCTAAAAAAATTTCCATCCCGCGCCTATCGTTTGTTCGGACCGTATCAATCATATTATTTAATCAATGCCGCTTTGCGCCTGTTACGCCGCGTCTTTCCTTACAGTACTTGCCGGCCTCATAGCGGCCAGGCTTGTTTCAATTACCAAATCGGCTTATGCCCCGGCGCCTGCATAGACGCCATCGACTCGGCAACTTACAAAAAAAATATCAAAAATTTAATACTTCTCCTGAGCGGCCAGCGGCAGAAGCTTTTAAAAAAATTAGAAAAAGAAAATCCGGAGCAGGCACGAGCTCTGCACCATCTGCAAGAAGTTTCTCTGCTGGGGAGGGAAGAAGATTTAAAAAGACCCCGTCTGCAAAGGATTGAAGGTTATGATATTTCTCATTTAAATGGCCAGGAAACTTATGCCTCGATGGTGGTTTTTACTAACAACGAAAAGCAAAACTCGGAATATCGCTTATTCAAAATTAAGGAAGCGCCGGCGGGCGATGATGAACGCGCCCTTTTAGAAACCTTGACGCGCCGCTTTCGCCACCAAGAATGGCCGCGTCCGGAACTGGTGATGATTGATGGCGGCAGTCCGCAGATTAGTTTTTTAAGCCGCGAATTGGCTAAACTTAACATCGAGCTCCCCTTGGTCGGTATTTCTAAATTCGGAGGCGACCGCCTGGTTTTTCCCAAAGGGGTAAAGAAAAATTTTAAAGATTTAGCTTCAATCTTAAAACCGACTTTATTGCAGGTTAGAGAAGAGGCGCATCGTTTTGCCAATTACGGAAGAAAAAGAACGACGATTAAAAAATATTCTTGACAATCCTGATATTTTTGCTAAGATATAAACATCAATTAAATAGTTGCCACAGACAGCAAGCGACAAAATAAGTCTTGCCGAGGTAAATTTCGCTAAATATTAGCAATTTTAATCTGTGGTCGGCCTCAGATTTTTTATTTTAAAACACTTATAAATCAGCGTGAAAACGCTTTTAAAAAAATATGCCAAAAAGAGCACCCTGGCGTTACTCCTATAATTATACATTTAATATTTTTTATATTTTTGTATCAAGTTAAAAAAATTAAAACAATGAAAACATTATTAGAAGGCATAGATATAAATAA
>CAZIHD010000032.1:0-8127 GCA_964539015.1 uncultured Gammaproteobacteria bacterium | reverse complement strand
CGTTACCAAGGGTTTGGATAACTGCTTTTTTTTGTATACTAAAGAACAATTTGAAAAAATTGCCCAGAAGTTTGCCGCTTTGCCTTTGAGCCAGGCTAAAGCCCGCGCCTTTTCCCGTCACATGCTCGCCGGCGCCATGGAAGTCGAATTTGATAATCAGGGTCGGGTTACTCTGCCTGAATATCTGCGTAAGTTTTCCGGACTCAAGAAAGGTGTTATTATTGCCGGTTTATATAATCATCTGGAAATTTGGGATGAAAATTCTTGGAACAGCTATAAGCAGGCGGCGGAACAAAATAGTAATAGTATCGCTGAAGAGTTGGGCGATTTAGGAATCTGATATGCCTTATCAGCATGTCCCGGTACTTTTGCCTGAAGTTTTAAAAATATTGGCTCCGAAATTCGGTCAAACTTATCTTGATTGCACTTTAGGCGGAGCCGGCTATACTCTCGCCTTAGCCGAGGCGGTCGGTTCGGAGGGAAGGGTAGTTGCCATCGATGCCGATCCGTTGGCCATCGAGAATGCAGCTAAGCTTATCCAAGAGAAAAATTTGAAGAATATTGTTTTGGTTCATAATAATTTCCATAATCTTGACGCGATTGCCGCTGAATATTTGCAAGCGCCGGCTGATGGCATCGTCTTTGATCTCGGTTTATCTTCCGCGCAACTGGCTGACGAGGATCGTGGTTTTTCCTTCCAGGGCGATCGGCCGCTAGACATGGCTTTCGGCGCCGGAGAAAAGATCGAAACAGTCAAACTGCTCCAGTCCGCTTCTCTGTCAGAATTAACTAAGATTTTCAGAGAATTAGGCGAAGAACCGCAAGCTTACCGCTTAGCTAAAGAAATTATCGCTTGCCGGAAAATAAAACCTTTAACTCGCACGCAAGAATTAGTTGAAATTATTTTAAAAAATACACCCCGGCGTTTGCATAATAGTAAGATTCATCCCGCTACTAGAGTTTTTCAAGCTTTACGTCTGGCAACTAATGATGAATTAGGCAGTTTGCGCCAAGCCCTGGCTTCGGTGCCTGAAAATTTAGTTGTCGGCGGCCGGCTGGCCATTGTTTCTTTCCATAGCGGCGAAGATCGAATTGTTAAGCACTGGTTGAAAGAGGAGAGCAGCGATTGCCTTTGTCCGCCGCAAGCCCCGGTTTGCGTCTGCGGCCATCAAGCTCGTTTCCGTCCTTTGCTCAAGAAACCGTTGTCACCCTCGAATCAAGAAATTGCAGCCAATCCTCGCGCCCGGAGCGCCAAGCTCCGCGCCGCGGAAAAAATTAGATAATTTTCAATTTTTAAATAAGATTGGCCTTACGGCCATAATTTCTCTCCATATGATTATTCGCTCTGCTCGAATTAAGCAACGCTGCCCGAAAAAATCTTTATCTCTACCATGGAAAGCGGTTAATGTTTTTGTCTTCAGTCTTTGCTTGGTTTTTGGCGTGATGTATTTAGTCGGTATGAATGATCTGACCGTTAAAGGTTTTGTTTTAAAGGATTTAAAGAGCCAGGCGAATTTATTGGCTTCTGAAAATCAAGATATGCAAGCACAAGCCTTGACTCTGCAATCTTATGCTTCTTTAGCTCCTCGTTTGCAGAATTTAAACATGGTGTCAGTGGATGATGTCGCTTATTTTTCTCAAAAATCGCCGGTGGTGGCCAGAAAATGATAATTTTTTCCTGAATATATATGTGGCGGGGCAATCGGCAGAAAAATTTCAGTCCTAATATCGGTCCGCGTTTGCGCCTCTTTGTGGCGCTTATTTTTTTATTGTTAGGCGCTATCATCTATCGCCTTTATTTTTTACAGATTGTCCAAGGCGATTGGTATTCGGAATTAGCCTCTAACCAGCATCAGATTTCCAGCCTTCTCCAGCCGGCGCGCGGCAAAATTATGCTGCATGAAAAATTAAACGGCCAGGATCAGCTTTATCCTCTGGCCACGAATAAGGAATTTGCTTTCCTTTACGCCGTTCCAAAAGACATAAAAGATCCGCGGGCTTTGGCCGAAAAACTTTTTGAGTTTTTTAACAAGCCGCAATTAGAGGCGGAAGCCAAGGCGGAATTAGAACAGGAAGGAACAAAAGCCATCCAAGCGGAAATAGATGCTATTAATGCTTCTGATTACAGTGATACGGATAAAATCGCCCGCATCAAGGCGGCTCAGGATCTAGCTAAGAGCAAAGAAGACCAAGCTGATTGGCAGGAATTAAAAGAGATTGCCCTCGAACGGCTGATAAAAGAACGGCAGGAGAATATTATTCAGGAATATTTAAAAAAAGTGGATAAGCCGGGCGATCCTTACGAACCCTTAAAGGATAAGATGGATGATAATTCCTTGCTGGCTCTTTATGCTTTTTTAATTAGCACTCCGGAAAAAACCGTTAAAGCTACGGATTTGGAAAGACGTTTAGAAAAAGTAGTTTTTAAACAAAGTGGGGAAGAAGTAAAGCCTGAAGGCATCGCTTTTGATCTTAAGAGTTATCGGTTTTATCCGGAAAATAATATTGCCGCCAATTTAGTCGGTTTTGTCAGCGAAGTTGACGGTGAATCCAAAGGGCGTTACGGTTTAGAGGAGTTTTTTAACGAAGAATTGTCAGGCAAATCCGGTTCTCTCAAAGGGGAAAGAGGCGTCAGTAATACTATTATCGTTAATGATCGTGAATATGTGAAGCCCGAAGACGGCAGTGATCTTGTTTTGACTATTGATCGCAGCGCTCAATTCAAGGCTTGCGAATCTCTCGAAGCAACCGTAAGTAAATTCCAAGCCTCGGGTGGCAGCGTTATTGCCGTTAATGCTAAAACCGGAGCAATTATTGCCATGTGCTCCGTTCCCAATTTTAACCCGAATGATTATCAAGACGTCAAGGATTTAAAAACTTATAATAATCCGGCAATTCTTTATCAATATGAACCAGGTTCGGTTTTTAAAGTAGTGACTATGTCCGCCGCGATCGATCAAGGCAAAGTCAGTCCGAGCACTACTTATAAGGATGAAGGGCAGATTATGATTACCGGCTGGCCAAAACCGATTAGTAATTCCGATTTTGCTACCAAGGGCGGCCACGGCGTTGTGGATATGAATTCGGTTTTAGAAAATTCTTTAAACACGGGAGCAATTTTTGCCATGCGCCAGATCGGTCCTAAAGTTTTTTCCGATTATGTTAAAAATTTTGGTTTTGGCGAGAAGACAGGCATCGAACTCGGTTCGGAAAGTACGGGCAATATCGGCAATCTTTTGAAAAATAAAGTCAGGGAGATTGATGCCGCTACCGCTTCTTTCGGCCAAGGCATTGCCGTGACACCTTTGCAAATGGTGATGTCTTACCAAGCTCTCGCCAATAAGGGGGTGTTGATGAAACCTTATATTGTGCAAGAAATTCATGCCAGTGATGGCCATGTTGATACTATCAAGCCTCAGCCTTTGCGTCAGGTCGTTTCCAATCAGACAGCCAACACGATGCTGGCGATGATGGTTAATGTTGTTGAGAGCGGCCATGCTAAAGGGGCTAAGATTGATGGTTATTATATCGGCGGTAAAACCGGTACGGCGCAAGTAGCGACTTCCGGCGGCTACAGCCAAGATAAATACATCCATACTTTCATCGGGGTAGTTCCCATTGACGATCCGCAGATTGTGATGTTGACTAAAATTGATGAGCCGAAAGGCGTTCGTTTTGCGGAAAGTACGGCTTTGCCTTTGTGGCATGATGTTGCTGATTTTCTCCTTAAATATTATCAAATTCCCAAAACGAGAAAATAATTAATTATGAAAAAACTTTTGCAATTACAATTAAAATTATTAACCCGGTTGATTTTGAATAAATATAAACCGGAAATCGTGGCGATTAGCGGTTCTCTCGGCAAGACCAGCGCTAAGGCGGCGATTTACAAAGTTTTATCTTCTCATTTGGCGGTGCGCACCAGCATCAAGAATTACAATAATGAAATCGGCGTCCCTTTAACCGTTATTGGCGCCGAATCTCCAGGCGCTTCTATTTTTGGTTGGCTAAAAATTTTTCGGCAAGCGCTTCATCTTTGTTTGGTTCGCAATCCCGATTATCCTAAAATTTTGATTTTGGAAATGGGTGTTGATCGTCCCGGGGATATGGATTATCTGACTCGGCTGGCACCGCCGACCGTAGGCGTCATCACAGCTGTCAGCTATTCTCATTTAGAATATTTCGGCAGCTTGCAGAACATTAAGAAAGAAAAGCAGAAATTGATTGAAAGAGTCAGTCGTAAGGGCTTAAGTGTCCTTAACTATGATAATGAAGCCGCTCGTTCTATGGCCGAAGTAAGTCCGGCGCGAGTTCTGACTTATGGTTTTAGCGCCGGCGCCGACCTTTTGGCCCAGGATGTCAATTATCACTTTAAGCATGATGATTATGATTTAGCCGGAGTCAGTTTCAAGCTTAATTATGACGGCGGTATCGTTCCGGTGGCGATGCCAAATATTTTAGGCGAAGGCGGTGTTTATGCGGCTTTGGCGGCGGCGGCCGTTGCTCTTCATTTTGGCTTTAATTTAATGTCTATTGCCGAAGCTCTCCATGATTTTCGCTTGCCGGCCGGGCGCATGCAGCTTTTGCCGGGGATTAAGCAGGCTTTTTTAATTGATGACAGCTATAATTCTTCACCCGAAGCCTGCCTTTCGGCCATAAAAGTTTTAGGAGCGATTAAAATCGAGAGCGAAGCGAGTAAATATGCTGTTTTGGGCGATATGCTGGAAATCGGCGTTTATAGTGAAGAAGGACATCGTCTGGTCGGCCGGACTTTGTTTGAACAAGGCATTGATTATCTGGTCAGTGTCGGTGAACGATCCCGTGATATCGACCGCGGCGCGAAGAAGGCGGGGATGAGCTCGGATTTTATTTTTCATTTTGATAATTCGGAGGCGGCCGGCCGATTTGTTCAAGAGCGTTTGCGGGAAGGAGATGTCGTTTTGATTAAAGGTTCACAGGGCGTGCGGATGGAAAAAATTACCAAAGAATTATTGGCAGAGCCGGAAAAAGCGGCCGAACTTCTTGTCCGCCAGGGTCAGGAATGGCAATAAGTCCGGCTTTTTTATTTTTTAAAGCGCCTGATTGGCGCTTTTTGCTTGATTTTTCAATTTATTGGGCTATACTCAAGATATGTCTACTCTTATTTTAGGAGCCGCCGGCAATCTCGGCGGCCAATTAAAAAAGGCTTTTTCCGCTCAAGAAATCACGGCTTGGGATCGTTCCGATTTTGATTTTTTAGATTTTGTGGAATTGAGACGCCATTTACAGTTAGCCAAACCGGAGCTAATCATTAATGCGGCTGCTTATAACGCTGTCGATAAATGCGAGAGCGAAGAAGCGGAAAAAATTTTGGCGTGGCGCTTGAATCGCGATCTTCCCGGAGTTTTGGCTGATTATTGTCTGGAAAATAATATTCCTTTGGTCCACTATTCTACCGATTATGTTTTTGGCGGCGACGGTCGTTTGGACGGCGCTTATAATGAAATTGATCGCCCCGTGCCCGTGAATATTTATGGAGAAACGAAATTCGGCGGCGAGCAAGAAATCGCCCGTCGAGCGTTGGCCGGCTTGCGCTATTATCTTATTCGAACTTCCAAGCTTTTCGGCCCTCGCGGAGACAATCCGCAAGCCAAGCCGAGTTTTTTTGAAATCATGTTAGATTTAGCGGCTAAGAATGCGGAAGTTAAAGCGGTAAACGGGGAATTGAGCTGTTTTACCTATACTCCGGATTTGGCAATAGCGACGCGCTGTTTGTTGGCAGACAAGGCGCCGCGCGGTATCTATCATCTCTTTAACTCCGGCCCGGCAACCTGGTATCAAGGAGCGCAGTATCTTTTTCAAGTTGCCAATATCAAGACGCCCTTACGGCCGATTACTCCGGCCGAATGGCCGCGTCCGGCCAAACGTCCGGATTTTTCCGTCTTAGCCAATACTCGCCGCCCGTCTCTGCGCCCCTGGCAAGAAGCCCTGGCTGAATATTTAAAAACGATTGCTAAAAAATAATTAATTTATCTTTAAATTATGCGTGGAATTATCCTTTCCGGCGGTAGCGGTACCCGCTTGCGCCCTTTGACTAAGATTACCAGCAAACAATTATTGCCGATTTATAACCGGCCGATGATTTATTATCCTTTAAACACCCTGATTCAAGCCGGAATTAAAGAAATTATGATTATTATTGCTCCGGAAAGAGCCGGCGATTATCTTAATCTTCTGGGCAGCGGTCGTGAATTCGGGGTAAAGTTTACCTATGAGATTCAGGATAAGCCGGAAGGTTTGGCGCAGGCCTTTATTATTGGAGAAAAATTCATCAAAGACGAAAATGTGGCCATGATTTTAGGCGATAATATTTTTGAAGATAATTTTGCTGAAGATATTGCCAGTTTTCAGAGCGGTGCTAAAGTTTTTGCTAAACACGTTGAGGACCCGGAACGTTTCGGCGTCGTTAAGTTTAATTCGGAAATGAAAGCGGAAAAGATTGTGGAAAAACCGCAGCAGTATTTGAGCAATTATGCTGTCACCGGTCTTTATGTGTATGACAGCCGAGTCGTAGAAGTGGCAAAAAATTTGAAACCCAGCGCTCGCGGCGAGCTAGAAATAACTGATTTGAATAATTGGTATTTGGAAAGAGGGGAATTAGACGTGGCGATGGTTAATAACGAATGGCTGGATGCCGGTACGTTCGACAGTCTCCTTCGCGCTCAGATTTTTGCCAAAGATAAATTGGATCAGAAAATGGTAATTTAAAAAAAGCCGAACTTGGTGTCGGCTTGTTTTCCTTTATTTTGTTTATTTTATCGGGCACACTGCGCGAGACGGGTAAGCGTGCATAATCGGCTTTAAATGGGCGGGGAATTTTATTTGCCATCTATCGGTTCGATTTTTTAAAATAATTTTGCACTTGCCTCCTTTGGTGGGAACGCTCGTCAAAATAAAAAATTGTTTTAACTCCGGCTGACCGCTTATTTCTATTCTCGCCTCGGTTATGTCGTTTGATCCGCGGAAAATACTGCGGACCATCTCTTTATATTTTTCATTCATTTTTTTATTTTTTAATTAACTAAATTGAATATAGTCTCTTATTTTTTCCTTGTCAATAATTTTTTTCTATCATGAAACTCGCCGTCGCTTTCTTATGTTACAATCAGAGTTCGGCGCCTTATTTGCCGGATTTTTTAACCAGTCTCGAAGCTGCTTTAGAGGCCGCCGGAATGGAAGTTTTTGTTTTGGCCGGCGATAATAGCGACCAGCCGCCTTATGTTAATAATCTTTTGATCGATAGCCATAACCGCCAGTCGCGATTTCCGGCACGTTTATTTTCTTTTGAAAAAAATCTTGGTTTCGCGGCCGCTTATAATCGTCTTATCACGGCGGCTGTTTCTGAAAAATGTGATTATTTTTTAATGCTAAATCCGGACATGCTGATCGATCAGGAAATGATCAAAGAGCTGGCAGACACGTTGGTAAATAACAATAGATTAGCCGCCGTTTGTCCAAAGATTTATCGCTGGGATTTTCCGGCCAAGAAAAAAACGGGAACTTTAGATTCTTGCGGCATTATTTTAAAATCTGGATTGCGCTTTTCTGATTTAGGGCAGGGAAAAGAAGACGACGGCCGCTATGATCAATCGGAGATTTTTGGATCTTCCGGTGCCGCCGCTTGTTTTCGTATCAGTGCTTTAAAGAAGATAAAAATAAAAGGGCAGTATTTTGATGAGCGTTTTTTTATGTATAAAGAAGATTGTGATCTTGCTTATCGTTTACATCTGGCTGGTTTAAAAACTAAGTTGGTGCCGACCGCCATCGCTTATCATGATCGAAGTGCAGCCTCCAAAGGCGGTTTTTTAAAGACTTGGCAGGCTTGGCGGCGGCGCAGTCCCTTGACGCGTTCCTGGTCTTTTGTTAATCAGCATTTTCTCTTTGCTAAATATTGGTCAAAGGAACCCTTAAAATCAAAAAGCCTGATTATTATTCAGTTGCTTTTTTTAAGAATTTTTGCTTTAATATTCGCCAGATTTTTATTAAAGAGTTATACTCAAATAAGATCTTTAACTAAAAGTCTTAATTAACCTTTGGTAAGTCCACGCACATTTCGGACAAATTGAGTTGGGGCTAAAACAGAAAAGA
>CAZIHD010000031.1:0-9258 GCA_964539015.1 uncultured Gammaproteobacteria bacterium | reverse complement strand
GATGATACTTGGGCCTGAGCCCTGGGAAAGTAGGTCGCCGCCAGAACAATGGTGTCTTTTTGTACTCAAAAACCGGTTTCTAAAGCCGGTTTTTTGCTTGAGCGGAATAAAGATGTTAAAATAAGGTTTAATAGTATTAATTTATGCCAATAATCAAATCTATTTCCGGCATTCGCGGTACCATTGGCGGCCAGCCGGGAGAAAATTTAACCCCAGTCGATGTCGTGGCTTTTTTGTCCGCCTTTGCCGATCAATTAAAGAATAAATTTCCGGAATTAAAAAATCCGACTGTAGTTCTCGGACGGGATGGACGAATAAGCGGTTCAAACCTGCATGATTTAGCCAGATCCGTTTTACGCTTTTGCGGGATTACCGTCCTTGACGCTGGGTTAGCGACGACTCCGACCATTGAACTGGCGGTTATCCAAGAAAAAGCTCAAGGCGGGATTATTTTAAGCGCTTCCCATAATCCTCGGCAGTGGAATGCTTTAAAGCTTTTAAACGAACAAGGTGAATTTTTAAACGCGGTCGATGGCCAAGAACTTTTGCGTTTAGCAGCTGAAGCGGATTTTAATTATTCGGAGATTGATAACTTGGGCGGGTTAATAATGCTTAACGAGGCTTTAAAACAGCATATTGAAGCGATTTTAGCTTTAAAATTAGTTGATCGGCCGGCTATTGCTAAAAATGATTTTAAAATAGTCGTTGATGGAATTAATTCCGTCGGGGCGATCGCTATTCCTAAATTACTGAATGCGCTCGGCTTAAACCAAATCGAATTGATTAACGGTGGCGTTAACGGCGAGTTTGCTCATAATCCCGAACCTTTAGAACAGCACCTCGGCGTTATCAAAGATCGCGTTAAAGCCAGCGGCGCCGATTTAGGCATTGTGGTTGATCCGGATGTTGATCGCTTAGCCTTTATTGATGAAAACGGCGAAATGTTCGGCGAGGAATATACATTGGTGGCGGTGGCCGATTATGTCTTAAGTAATTATTGTCCCTGCTTTTTTCAAAAAATTTCTGTTTCCAATTTATCTTCTTCCCGAGCCTTAAAAGACGTGACCGAAAAGCATGGCGGTTCTTATTTTGCCACGGCTGTCGGCGAAGTGAATGTCGTGGCCAAAATGAAAGAAACCAAAGCGGTTATCGGCGGCGAGGGCAATGGCGGCGTAATTTTTCCGGAACTTCATTACGGACGCGATGCACTTGTCGGCACCGCTTTATTTTTAAGCGCCTTAGCTCAAAGCGGTGGGAAAATGTCCGCATTAAAGCAGAATCTTCCCGCTTATCAGATGATCAAAGATCGGGTGGATGTTAATGCCGGCACGGATTTGCCCGCCCTTTTGTTAAAAATAAAAAATCATTACGCCGGCGAAAAAATTATCGATCTTGACGGAGTAAAAATTGATTGGCCGGATTCTTGGGTGCACTTGCGCGCTTCTAACACCGAACCGATTATCCGAATTTACGCCGAAGCTAAAAATATAGAAATAGCGCAGGCGCGGATTAAAAATATAAAAAATTTATTGTTTGCCGAGTAGTAATTTAAGAAAATAAATGGTAAAATGGAGGCAATAAAATAACCGAAATTATTGTTTATGAAGACAAAAATTGTGATTTTAGCGGCCGGAAAAGGCAAACGGATGGGCTCGGAAATACCCAAGGCTCTTATTCCTTTAGATGGAAAACCGATGATCTCTTATCTGGCCGAGTCAGTGGTAACGGCCGGTTTGGATGATCGGCCGATTGTAGTGGTTTCTCCTGATAATCAAAAAATTATTCAACAGGCGCTTAGCGCTTATGCTTGGGATTATGCCATTCAAACGGAACAATTAGGGACGGGGCACGCCGTTGCTTGTGCACAAAGCCTGATTCCGGCCGATACGGATAATATTGTCGTTTTGTATTGTGATCAGCCGTTTGTTCAGGCCGCCTCTATCCGGCGTTTCGGAGATGTTAAAGCTGATGTTACTATTATGACCACCGAATTGGGCGATTTTAATGATTGGCGGCAAAATTTTTATCATTTAGGCCGGATTATCCGGAATAGCGAAGGCATGGTGGAAAAAATTGTTGAGTTTAAGGATGCTAACCCGGCGGAAATAGCCGTAACGGAAACTAATGTCGGTTTTGTCCGTTTTAATAGCCGCTGGCTTTGGGAAAATATTAAAAAATTAAAAAACGATAACAAGCAGCAAGAATATTATCTCACCACTTTGATTGAAATTGCTTGCCAGCAGGGGCTTAAAGTCGATGCGCTTTTAGTGGAGCCGAAAGAGGCTCTTGGCATCAATAGCTTTGAAGAATTAAAGATTGCCGAAGATGTAAATTGTTAAAATATGCGCCGGATTTTGGATCTCCATCTCCATTCTCGCTATTCTCGCGCTTGTTCGCCGCGGCTGACTTTGGCAAACATCGCCGCCGCCGCCGACCGAAAGGGCGTTAATATTGTAGCCAGCGGCGATTTTACTCATCCTGCTTGGTTTAAATCAATCCAAACAGAATTAGAAGAAGTTGGCTCTGGCGGCCTTTATCGACTTAAGGCTGGCGGCCATCAAAGTTTATTTATTTTAAGCACGGAAGTATCTTTGGTATATAAAGATAACGGTAAAGCTAGGCGCTTACATCTTGTTGTTCATGCTCCCGACTTGGAAGCGGTTGCGGCTTTAAATAAATATTTAGACGCCCATTATAATATCCGTTCTGACGGCCGGCCGATTCTCGGGATCAGCGCTCCTGATTTTGTCCGGCTTTGTCTGAACATCAATCCTCTGTTTTTAATTTACCCGGCGCATATTTGGACGCCGTGGTATGCAGTTTTCGGTTCCAAATCCGGTTTCGATTCTTTGGAAGAGTGTTTTCATGAAGAAACGGAAAATATTTACGCTTATGAAACCGGCTTATCCAGCGATCCGGCGATGAATTGGCGTTTAAGCGCTTTGGATAAACTTACTTGCCTTTCCAATTCCGACGCTCACAGTTTGGACAATATCGGCCGGGAAGCCAATGTGATGATTTTATTTAAAGATGATTACGCCAGTATCTATCAAATTATTAAAGAACATTTACGGACTGAAAATGAACAACAGGCAGGCATGTTGGCAACGATTGAATTTTATCCGGAAGAAGGAATGTATCATTTGGACGGCCATCGTGATTGCGCTTTTAGCTGCCAGCCGGAAGAAAGCCGCCGTTTAAAAAATATTTGTCCGATTTGCGGCAAGCCTTTGATTATCGGCGTTTCCAATCGCGTAGCCGCATTAGCCGACCGACCGTCCGGTTTTTGCCCGACAGGAGCCGTTCCTTTCCGGCGCCTGGTCGAACTGGATAAAATTATTGCCGAAGCCCTGGGAGTAAAGAATCGGCAAGCGCAAAAAGTGGCGGTGGTTTATCAAAAATTAATCAATGAATTCGGTGCGGAATTGTTTATCTTGATGGATTTAGACTTAAGCCGGCTTAAGCCTTCTTATCCGTTAATTGCCGCCGGCATTGATCGCGTCCGGCGGGGGCAGCTTATTATCAAACCCGGATTTGACGGACAATATGGGCAGATTAGAGTTTTTACCGAAGAAGAAATAAGGCCGGCCGCTTTATTTTAATTTTATGCGCTACATTTTTTCACAAATTGTTATTATTGTCGCCTTTCTGTTTCTGGCTGTCTTTGCTTCAGTTTGGTATAATGACTCCACCCCGATCGGAGACGCGGATAGGCCGCAAACTTTTTTATGGCTGTCCCAGACGGCACAAAAAGGCTTAGCTTTTATCGGTGGCCTGACCACTCTTTCTTTTTCTCCTCTTGGCGCCAGCCCGGCCGTTTATTCAGACAATGTTAATCTAACCGAAAAAGAAGCTAATAATTTAATTCAAGACATTCCTTCCATTTATCAGGATTTAAGCCAATCTGAGGAGACAACCATTACTACCGAAATTGTTTCTAAAAACGAGTTTCATGAATTTATTCGTAATTTTTTTGCAAAAATTCCGGAAATATATCTAAATGCTAAGGCTGATAACGGTGGTTGGCGGGAATTTTGGTATCAATGCCGTCTTAAATATCAAAATTTGCGTCCAGAATAAGTCATTTTTCTGTTAAATAAACGTTTTTTATAGTATAATAGACTAGCCGGCTTGATTGGTTAGCGGCTCTTTAGCTCTCGGTTAAAGGAAATTTAATCGATATTTGCTAAACTTTAATTATTAATAAATAATACGCGCTCCAGGGCGGTTGAAGATGATCTTCAGCCGTTCCGGCGACATATGTATGCCTAAAGATAAAAAAGCAGCTGTTGATACCGCGGAGACTTCAGCGGTTCAAGCTCATGATAAGAAAACAGAGGCGGCCGCCAACGCCATGGAACAGATTAAAAATAAATTCGGTGAAGGCGCGATTATGAAATTTGGTGAAGTGCGCAAAACTAATGTCGATGCCATCCCTACCGGTTGTTTGTCTTTGGATATTGCTTTTGGTATCGGCGGTGTTCCCCGTGGCCGAGTGATTGAAATTTTCGGCCCGGAATCTTCTGGTAAAACAACTCTGGCGCAGCATATTGTGGCGGAAGTGCAGAAACTTGGCGGCATCGCGGCTTTTGTTGATGCCGAACACGCGCTTGATCCCGACTATGCGGCAAAAATCGGCGTTGATGTTAAAGAACTGCTTATTTCTCAGCCTGATTCCGGTGAACAAGCCCTGGAAATTGTAGAAACGCTCGTTCGTTCCAACGCGGTCGATGTGGTAGTAGTTGATAGTGTCGCCGCTTTAGTTCCGCAGAAAGAAATTGAAGGCGATATGGGCGATCAGCATATGGGTTTGCAGGCGCGCTTGATGAGCCAGGCTTTGCGCAAGCTTACTGGCGTTATTGCCAAGACTAAGACCAGTGTTATTTTTATCAATCAAATCCGCAATAAGATCGGCGTTTTTTTTGGTAATCCGGAAACAACGACCGGCGGCAATGCTTTAAAGTTCTATTGTTCCGTGCGCGTAGAAGTTCGCCGGGCGGCCCAGATTAAACAGGGAGAAAATATTATCGGCAACCGCGTGAAAGTGAAGATTGTTAAAAACAAAGTGGCGGCGCCTTTTAAGACTTGTGAATTTGATATTATGTATAACGAAGGCATCTCTGTCGCCGGCGATTTGATTGATTTGGGCGTTGAGCATGGCGTTATTAAGAAAAATGGCAATTCCTATACTTTCGGCGATTTGAAATTAGGCGTAGGCCGCGAAACTGCCAAAAAATTAATTAAAGAAGATAAGAAGCTGATGGCGGAGATTCGCAAAGCCATTCTAGCGGAAGTAAAGAGCAAAGAAATTGAAGCTTCCGGCAGCAAAAAATAAGATTTTAGAGATAGGCGCTTTTCCGGCGCTTATCATTTATAATTATGACTTATGTTTTTTCGGTGGGTGGTTCGTTGATTGCTCCTCCCGGCGGTGTTGATGTCGGTTTTCTTAAATCTTTCCGACATTTTGTCCTTACTCGTTTTGATGCCGGTGATCGATTAATTATTGTGGCCGGTGGCGGAGCGATTGCCCGCCAATACGTGCAAGCGGCCGCCTCGGTCGAAAAGGTTCCGGAAGAAGACCAGGATTGGCTCGGTATTCATGCTACCCGGCTCAATGCTCATTTAATCCGGACTTTGTTGCGTGATGTTGCTTACCCGGAAATAATTACCAACCCGAATAAACTCTTGCCTACTCGCTCCCGGGTGCTAATAGCCGGAGGTTATCGTCCCGGCTGGTCGACTGATTATGTAGCTGTCTTGCTGGCGGAAAAATATAAAGCTAAGACCGTGGTCAATCTCTCTAATATTGATTATGTCTACGACCAGAATCCGCGCCTTTTTTCGGACGCTAAGATTATTAAAAATATCGGTTGGGAAGATTTTCGGCATATTATCGGTGAAGAATGGCATCCGGGATTAAACGCGCCCTTTGACCCAGTTGCTTCGCGTCTGGCGCAAAAATTAAAGTTAAGGGTGGCGGTTTTAAACGGACGTAAGCTGGCCAATGTTCAAAAATTTTTGGCCGGCCATAATTTTCAGGGAACATTAATTCAACCGTAAGCTGATAAAACAAAAAAGACCGCTATTTAAGCGGTCTTTTTTGTTATGTGGTCTTAATTTATCTTTTTTATTTTTTCCTGCAGACGCTGGTAAACCTCGTCAATCGTACCCTGGCCATCAACGCTGATCAAGCGTTTCTGTTCAGCATAAAAATCAAGTAAAGGCCGGGTTTGCTGTTGATAGATTGATAGACGATTATTAATCGTTTTTTCGTTATCATCAGAGCGCCCTAATTCTTGTCCACGCAATTTAAGCCTTTTGATCAGCTCGTCCGAGCTTACCTCCAGATTTAAGGTCAACGGGAGAGCCTTTGCGGCAAGGAGCACATCCAGGTTTTTGGCCTGGTTAAGGGTGCGGGGATAGCCATCAAAAATAAAACCGGCAGTCTGGCCGTTTTCTATTTTTTGTTTGATGATTTCATCGACGATACTGTCATCGACTAATTCTCCTCGTACCATTATAGCTTGTACTCTTTGTCCAATATTTGTTTGGCGGGAAACTTCTTCCCGCAATAGCGCTCCAGTAGAGAGGTGTATTAAATTAAGCTCCTGGGCGATCTTTTGAGCCTGCGTGCCTTTGCCGGCGCCTGGCGGTCCAAAGATAATAAGATTCAGCATAAATATTTTAAATAAGGAACGACTGGATTAGGTGCGCCCAGAGGGATTCGAACCCACGACCGTCTCCTTAAGAGGGAGCTGCTCTACCAGCTGAGCTATAGGCGCGTTCTTAAATTATTGAAGTGGCTGGGGAGGGGCTCGGACCCTCGACCTTAGCGTTATGAGTGCTACGCTCTAACCAGCTGAGCTACCCAGCCATATTTTCGTCGAGTGCTGCTCCGCCAAGGCGGATGAACCTGTCCAGCCTTCATCCGGACAGGTCTATTATATTGGTCAAGCGCATAACCGTCAAGACCCGATTTAAAAAAAATAAAATAAGCCTGTTATTTTCGTGCTCCGGAGAGGACTCGAACCTCTAACCTTGTGGTCCGAAGCCACACACTCTATCCAATTGAGCTACCGGAGCGCTTTATTTTTCCGTATATAGGCACAAGGCTTGCCTGAAAAATATTCAGGCAAGCCTGCGGGAATATATTCAGATTTATTTATCGTTTGCCCTTGAGCGCTTGTTTCAGATTGTAGCCGGTTTTGAATTTGGCTACTTTGACGGCCGGGATGGTAATCCTTTCTTTCGGATTTTGCGGATTGACGCCGCCGCGAGAATAGCGGACGCGAGAGAGAAAAGTGCCGAAGCCGGTAATCGTAACTTCGCGATCATTTTTCAGCTCTTCAATGATGGTGTCGGTCAGAACATCAAGCATTTTTTCTGCTTGTTTTTTGTTCAAGCCCTCCACTTCGCGATAGAGCTTGTCGATGAGTTGCGCTTTGTTCATATATTTGGCGTCCGGCTTGTTTAAAGCAGCCAAGGACGTTAATTATAATTAGCGGGCATATTCGGTCACTCGAGTTTCTCGAATGACGTTGATTTTTATCTCTCCTGGGTATTTTAACTCGGTTTCTATCTTTTTGGCAATATCTCTGGCCAAATTATGAGCCTTGAGATCGTCGATGGCTTCCGGTTTGACGAAGACGCGGACTTCACGGCCAGCCTGGATAGCATAAGCTTTTTCAATGCCATCAAAACTGGTAGCTATTTTTTCTAATTCTTCCAAGCGTTGAATATAATTTTCATGGCTGTCGCTGCGGGCGCCGGGACGGGCGGAAGAAATAGCATCGGCCACTTTAACGATTACGGCTGTCAGCGTTGAAGGCTGATCATCATGATGAGTTTCAATCGGAGCGATTATTTCCGGAGGAAGATTGAATTTTTTTGCGATATCGCGGCCGATTTCAGTGTGGTTGCCCTGGACTTCGTGATCAACCGCTTTGCCGATATCGTGAAGCAGGCCGCCTTTCTTGGCTAGAGTGACGTCAGCACCTAATTCTTCAGCCAGCATGGCCGCCAGATGGGCAACTTCAATGGAGTGGCTTAAAGTATTTTGGCCGTAACTGGTGCGATATTTTAAACGTCCGAGTATCTGAACTAATTTAGGGTCAAAACCAGTGACGCCAACTTCATACATTGCTTCTTCACCGGCTTTCTTAATATCGATGGCCAGCTCTTTTTTGGCCATTTCCACAGCATCTTCAATTTTTGTAGGATGAATGCGTCCGTCCTTTATTAAATAATCAAGGGTCTTTTTGGCGATATGGCGGCGGATTAAAGAAAAGCCGGAAACGGTAATTGCATTGGGAGTATCGTCGACGATGATTTCTACGCCTGTCATCTGTTCGATCGCTTTAATATTACGACCCTCCCGGCCGATAATGCGGCCTTTCATTTCATCATTGGGTAAATCAATCGTCGTGGTGGTCAGTTCTACGGTGTAGGAAGAAACCATCCGTTGCATCGCTAAAGCCATGATGTCTTTCGCTTTTTCTTGTAACTGATCGCTGGCATCATCTTCCATTTTTTTAATTCTAACCATCAAATCTTCAACTTCTTTTTCTTCTATATTTTTTAAGAGCAGATTTTTGGCTTCTTCCTGGCTTAACTTGGCGACTTCTTCTAATTTGGCTAATTGTTCGTCTCTGATGGTTTTGATTCTTTCTTTAATTTCCTGAACCTCATTGACCTTGTCGTATAATTTCTGTTGTTTTTCTTGTAAATCAATTAATTTTTGAGAAAAGGAATTTTCTCTTTGTTCTAAGCGATGCTGGAGATTGTTAATTTCTTTGCGGCGTTCATTCTCTTCGTTTTTTGCGTCTTCAATTATTTTTAAGGCTTTATCTTGGGCCTTTAATAAAAGATCTTTTTCCTTGCTCTTGGCGTCATTCAGAATTTTTTCGGCTTTATTCTGAGCGTTTTCCGTCTGCCGGCTGGTCTTTTTTTGGTGGAACCAAACCCCCACAAAAAAACCACCTACAGCAATGATAACGGCAATTACATATTCCATAAAAGTAAAGACCGAAAACAAGAAAGCGGGCGGTATGGAGTAAACTTAAAATTTTCCTCTTATATTAAGGATTTTTGATAATATGGCAAGAGATTGGCAGAATGACCGGTTAACATGGAATCAGGGGTAAATATAAGATAAAAATTAAAAGGGAAAGCGATTTTCCGTGGTTCAGCTTAAGCTGCCGAAGAACCGCGCTTGTCTTGCTTTGCGGTGGATTAATAAATTTGCTAAGTAATATTAGT
>CAZIHD010000030.1:0-9447 GCA_964539015.1 uncultured Gammaproteobacteria bacterium | reverse complement strand
GCTTTTAAAGAACAAAAACTTAATTCCCTGATCAGAGCCAACGAAAGCTTGGCTAAGCAGCAGCAGCATTGGCAGGAATTTATCGATCGCTTCCATGCTCAAGCTTCCAAAGCCAAGCAAGCACAAGCTCTCATCCGCAAAATTAATAAACTGGAAGAAAAACGCATTACCGTTGAACATCAAGCCGGCATCACTAGAATTACAATTCCACCCGTACCCAAACGCAATAATTTTGCCTTAAAGATAAATAATCTGAACATCGGTTACGGTAAAAAAATAGTCGCCAGCGAAATAAATTTTGATTGCCGCGCCGGAGAAAGACTGGCCATTCTCGGTTTAAACGGCCAAGGTAAGACCACTCTGATTAAAACTCTGACAGAGCGGATTCCTTTGCTGGCCGGTTCGTTCCACTTTGCCGCCAATAGCCGCTTGGCCTATCACGGCCAGGAAGAAATGGAAAAAATGGACGGGCACGAACAAGCCGGCGACTTTTTGCGCCGCTCCGCCGCCAGCGATTTAAAAACGGAAGCGGTTTTGAAGATGGCAGGCGATTTTCTCTTCCAAGAGGAAGAATTAAAAAAACCGATTGCAGTCCTGTCCGGTGGCGAACGCGCCCGCCTCCTTTTAGCCGGCCTGCTCTTATCCAAACCCGACATTCTGATTCTTGACGAACCGACTTGCCATCTCGATTTCGAAACCACGGAAGCATTGGCTCTCGCTTTGAAAAAATTTGCCGGCACCGTCCTGTTCGCCAGCCATGATCGGACTTTCTCCAGCTTGGTCGCGACCGGAATCGTGGAAATAAAAGACGGCCGCGCCAAACGCCGCCACGAAGATTACGGCGAATATATTTCCCGATTGGAGAAAGAACTATGGAAACAGCCACTGGAAACGAACTTGCCGGCCGAATTGAAGATCGAAGATCAGAGGCGTTATCTGGAAAACAAAGCGAAGCAAAAAAAGATTCTCTCCTTAGAACGGGATTTGGAAAAACTACAAGCCTACAAACAAGAGCTCCTGGCTTATTTTTTAGAACACTATCAAGACTATCGTCCGGAAAAAGCCCAGGAACTTGAAGAAACCAAACGGCGCATCGCCGATAAGGAAGAAGAATGGCTGGAATTAAATAAGGATATTTAAAAAACGCCGCTCATCGCGGCGTTTTTAAAAATCAAATAAATATCTTTTGCTTAATCAATAATGATGCGGGCATCCAGAACTTTCGTGCCCTGCCCGGCAGGCAAAGCCAACAGAGGATTGATATCCAACTCCTTGATTTCCGGAAAATCGGCCAAAAGCTGAGCCAAACGTAGAACACAAGCAATAATTGCCTCTTGGTCAACCGGAACAGCACCGCGAGCACCGGCTAATAATGATTTAGATTTCAAACCGGCCAGCATCGCGGCTACATCATCGTGATTTAAAGGATTCAAGCCAAAGACCACGTCTTTAAAAATTTCTACATAAATTCCGCCAAGACCGAGCATGATTGTATTGCCGAGGCTCGGATCTTTAACACTGCCCAAAATCAATTCTATTCCCGGTTCCGTTATCATCTCAACCAACAAAACACCGTCTAATTTTGCCGCCGGCTTTTTTTCGGCTACTCGCGCCATCAGCTCCGTAAATTTTTCGCCCGCCTCAGCCGGATCAACATTAAGCATGATTCCGCCGGCATCGCTCTTATGAAGAATGTCCGGAGAAACTATTTTTAAAACTAATTTTTTATCAATCTCCTTGGCGATCGCTATCGCTTCTTCACGAGTTCGGGCAAGACGGCTGGTTAAAATCGGAAAATGATAAGCCTCTAAAACGGCCAGAGCCGAAGCTTCGGGAAAAGAAACCTGGCCGCGGACTTTGGCTTCAGTAAAAATAGAAGCGACCTTTTCCCGGTCTACCTCCGTTAACCGCGGCGCGGCTTGCCAGACGGATAAAGCGGCTTGATTATTATAAAAATCATTAAGAACGCGCAATGATTTAATCGCCGCTTCCGGGAAAGAATAAGCCGCCACGCCATTGGCGCTAAGTAACTGTAAACCAGCGGCCACCAGATGTTCGCCCATAAAAGCGACGGCCAGCGGCTTCTGATATTTTTTCTTGGCGGCAATGATAGCTTGCGCCGTCGCTTCCGTCTCGGTCATGGCTTGCGGCGTCAAAATTAACAAAACCGAATCAACCTTATTATCGGCTAAGACCGCTTCTAAGGCGTCTCGATAACGATCGGCTTTGGCGTCGCCCAAAACATCAATTGGATTATGAACGTTAGCGGCAACGGGCAAGACGGCAGTTAAAGCCGCTTCCGTTTCCGGACTGAGCTGGGCGATGCTCAAATCCTCTGCCACCGCGGCATCGATAGCAACCACGCCGGGGCCGCCGGCATTGGTAATGATGGCCAAGCTTGAAGCTGGCGCCAGAGGATTATTACTGAATATTTTTAGGTAATCAAATAATTCTTCCATCTTCTCGGCGCGGATAATACCGGCTTGGCGGAAGAGCGCGGCGTAAGCGGCATCATTCCCGGCTAAAGCGCCGGTGTGGGAAGCGCTAGCCGAGGCGCCGGCCGTTGATCGCCCGGATTTTAAAATAATTACCGGTTTATGGCTTTTTTGATAACTTAATGAGCGCACCTGAGCCATTAATTTTTCCGGCTGGCTGAGCTGTTCGGCATACAAAGCGATTATTTCTGTTTCTTGATCAGCGGCCAGATAATCAAGAATAGCCAATTCATCAATCACGGCTTTATTGCCGACGCTGATAAATTTAGAAAAACCGATGCCCATCGCCTGGGCGCAATCAATGACCGCCGTACAAATCGCACCGCTCTGAGAAACAAAAGCAACCTTGCCCGGTTCTGGATCCATGGCCGTGAAAGAAGCATTTAAAGACAAAGCGGGGTTAATTACTCCCAAACAATTCGGACCAATCAGGGTAATATCATAACGCTGGCAAATTTCTTGCAATTGTTTTTCCAAATCTTCCCGACCCGCTTCTTTAAAGCCGGCGGAAATTACCACTGCCCCCTTAATACCCAGACGTCCGCCCTCTTCCAAAACCGACGGTACAATAGCGGCCGGCACGGCAATTATCATTAAATCGATCGGTGCTGAAATCGCCGATAAGGAGAGATAGGCTTTAAGGCCGGCCACCGATTCATCTTTCGGATTGACCGGATAAATCCGGCCGGCGAAACCGCGAATAAGATTATTGATCAAGCTATTGCCGACACTGCCGGGTTTATTGGAAGCGCCGACTACGGCGACGGAACTTGGTTGAAAAACAAGGTTGAGGTCAGTCATAAATTTTGAGATTTAAGAAGCTACTTTTTTCTAAAAAAGTGGCTTCATATTCAATCGACATATAACAAATCTTATCACCATCCTTTTGTTTTGGCTAGCCGGTTTTATTTAGATTTAAATAGAAAAAAATACCTGAATATTCACAAAAACACCCGTTTAAGGGTGTTTTTGTTTAAACTCAAAAATAAAACTGGAATTTAACGTTTATTGACTTTAGCTTTTTTCATTTTTACCGCCTTAACTTTAATAACTTTTTTCGGTTTTTTTACTTCCTTAACTATTACCGGCTCTTTGACGGCTTTTTTTGTTTTTCCTGTTTCTTTCGGAACAACAATATTTTCCGACATCTTTGTCTTTTTAATTTCTTCCACAATTTTACTGTCTTTTTCTGTTTTTCGATCAGCCGGTTTTAATAAGCTTAAAATCTGATCAAGTTTAGCATTTAAAGCATCAAGTTGACTATTATGGCTGTCGGCCGATTTATTTTTGTTAAAAGCCGGCTTATCATTGCCACGGAAACAATCGGAACAAAAAATCGGTTTACCGGCGGTTGGTTGAAAAGGCACTTCACAAGGGGCGCCACATTCTTGGCAAGTTGCTTTAAACATAGTTCTTTCCGGCGCTGAAAAATCACGATCGCGATGAGAAAATGACGGACGATCATTGCCGCCTTTCTGCTGAGAAAAACAAGTGCTGCAAAGTACCGGTTTATTACCATTCGGACGAAAAGGCACTTCACAATCATTGCCGCACTCGCTGCAAACGGCCGGATACATAGTCGGACGTTCAGAATTGCGGCCGCCGCGATCACCAAAACCACCGCGCTGTGGTCGGCCGAAACCGCCGCGATCACCACCGTTTCCTCGAAAACTGTCTCTGCCCCCGAAACCGCCCGGTTTACGAGCGCTCTTAAAATCTTTCATAAATTAATGATAAATTTTTAATAAATTAGACTAAACTAACATTTTTAACCCATAGGTCAATCAAGGTAGCGTTATCTTAGCATAAAAAAATGATTATGGGAAATGGGGCCGGCTGAATTTTATCTTAACAAAAAAGGCAAACCCTAAAATTCAAAAAAGAGTTCTATGCTTATTTGTCCGTTTGTCACCTTTTAAAAAATCGGCTTGATCCTTTTTAATCTGTTTTTTTCCTAATTTCTTATTTTTTAATAAATCTTGCTGAGATTTTTTAATCAGCCACTCATCCAAAAGGATGGCTTTCTGATTAACTTGCCAGGCCAAATCGTTAATACCTAATAATCTGATGCCGCTGAGCGTTCTTACCCGGGAAAGAGCAACATAGCCCATGCCAAATTCAAAAGTACGGCTTAAATCTATTTCGGCGCCGTCCAAACTCATGCCCTGGCTTTTATGAACAGTGATAGCCCAAGCCAAGCGCAGAGGTATTTGACTGACTGCGGCCAGAATATGATCACCATCCTCGATTGCCCAAGTTTCTGGACCGGCAACAATCCGTTTACCGGCCATAGTGTCAACAATCGGATAGCCATTTTCTTGATCAAAATCTACCACCGTTCCTAAGGTACCGTTTACATAACCTTTACTAAAATTATTACGGACAAACATCACCAAAGCTTTAGGCTTTAAAGATAAAATCTCCGGCGCCAGGCAATAACTTTCCTTTAAACTTTTGACCAAAGCGGCGGCGCCTTGACCGCTCATTTTATAAACTCGTTCTTCACCGCCGAGCTTGCTCAATTCAAAAAGATTTTCCGCATCGACATCCCGATTATGCGTATATAATTTTGTCGGTTTAATTGGCAAAGACAGCGGCCGGTTCCGCCGATCCAAAAGAATAGCGGCAATATCTTGGCTGACAGTATTATGCCGGATAGCGGTTAAAACGTGTAAAAAATCTTGATCCTCCTGACGATATTGTTCTTCCAAATAACAGATTTGCAAATCCATGTCCTGCCAGATGCCAGAATCAACCACAAATCGGCCGTCTTCCTCCTTTCTCCGAGTAACCGGGGGCAATTGAAAAAAATCACCACAAAGGATTATTTGCAAACCACCAAAAGGACGTAAATTTTGACGGATGGCCTGGCAGATATTATTGACTAGATCTAAACGATCGGCATTAAGCATGGAAATTTCATCAATAATCAAAACTTCGGCCGTTTTTACTCGTTCGGACACTTTATCATTTTCTCTCAAATCATCCAGTTGTCTTCTATCTAAACGTTCTCTGATGCCCATCCCGCACCAAGAATGGATTGTTCGGCCATTGAGATGAGTAGCGGCAATCCCGGTGGAGGCGGTAACAGCGGTCTTAATTCCATTTTTTTTTAAAAAATCCACGTATTTACTTAATAAATACGTTTTTCCAGATCCGGCCGGACCGGTCAAAAAAACATTCCGTCCGGTTTTCAAGATTTCCAGGCTTTCCGATTGCGTCATAGCGAAAGATATAGAAGATAAGCGGCGGCGGCATTTTGAATCATAATAAGAGGAATGCCGATTAAAAAATACCATTTCCGCGTCTTATGGCGGCAGACAAACATACCGGCATAAACACCGAGGCTGCCGCCGATGGCGGCCAAAAAGAACATCATTCCCTCCGAAATCCGCTGAGCACCCGGTCGGGAAGACTTGATCTTATCAAACAGCATGACAACAAAAGCCAAAAGGTTAATGGCAATCAGAAAACCGATAATCAAATCGGCATAATTTAAAATCATAGAAAAAATAAAAAATGATAATATTTTGATTATACACTATTACGGCAAGCGATACTAACTAAAAGCGGACATTTCGGTCCGCTTTTTTGCCTGTATTAATTTTTTATTTAGCGAAGAGTATAACCGCCATCGACAATCAAAGTTTGGCCGGTAATATAATCAGCTTGAGGCGAGGCCAAGAAAACCGCCGCCGCCGCAATATCGGCCGGCAAACCCATCCTTCCCCAAGGAATAGTAGCTATGGTCTGTTGTTTCATTTCTTCAGTGGAAGCACCGGTAGCACCGGGGGTTTCAATTGCACCCGGAGCAACATTATTAATATTAATCTTTTTGGCGGCTAATTCCAAAGCCATAGCCCGAATCGTCCCGTTTATTCCACCTTTAGAAGCACAATAATGAGCCAAACCGGCAAAACCGACAAAAGCGGCAATGGAAGAAATATTAACAATCTTGCCTCCCACCGGCATTAATTTGGCGGCGGCCTGAGAGGTTAAAAAAACACTCTTTAAATTAACCTCCATAACTTTATCCCAATCATTTTCACTCATTTCTAAAAAAGGGATAAAAGGATAAATACCGGCATTATTGATTAAAATATCAATCTTACCAAAATTGGCGATAGTATCAGCCATCAATTTATCCACCGCCACTTTTTGAGAAACATCACATTCGATGGCGACAGCCTTAGCACCGATAGCTTCAATCTCGGCAACAACTTTAAGGCAATCAGTCTGATTAATATCACTGACCACAACGGCACAACCTTCCTGGGCGAAGGCTAAGGCAATTCCTCGGCCGATACCGCGACCGGCGCCGGTAACCACGGCGATCTTGTCTTTTAAAGGCATAAATTTAAAAATTAATTTATAAATAATTAAAATAATTTCATTTCTTCGGCCATCTCCTCGGCTGAAATCGGATGGCGAGAATCAATTAATTCTCTTATCTTTGATAATCGGCGCGGAGCAAAATGAGTGTGAAGAATTTCTTGGCGCTTTTCAGGATTGGTAAAAAAATTCTTATAAACCTCTTGTACTTGAGGATTATGATGAGCGCCGCGGCAGACAGATTCCCGGTCTAATTGATACAAGGCTTCCGCCCGACATTTAATAATTTCTTTCTCTGAAGGCAGAGGCTGGCCGCCGCCGCCGACACAGCCGCCTGGACAAGCCATTACTTCCACGGCATCGTAGAGATGGGGATCGCGCCGCAGAGTCGCTAACACTTCTTTAGCCTGTTTAAGACCGTTGACTACGCAGACTTTCACCGTCCGATCGCCGATAACAAACTTCTTTTCTTTAATACTCTTCTGGCCGCGGATTTCTTGCGCCGCCTCGGCCAGTAATTCTTGACCGGTTAATTGAAAATAAGCGGTTCGAAAAGCGGATTCAAAAACACCGCCGCTGGCTCCATAAATTACACCGGCACCGGAGGGAGCGCCAAGCGGTTCATCGGTTTTTTGCGGAGTAATATTTTTAAAATCAATTTTTTTATTCTTAAAAAATCTCGCCAATTCTCTGGCGGTCAAAACTTTATCAACCGGCGCCTGGCCGTTAATCATTAATTCCGGCCGGGAAATTTCAAATTTCTTGGCCACGCAAGGCATAATGGAAATGACTCGGACTTTAGCCGGGTCAATTCCCTGCTGTGCACACCAATAATTTTTAATAATGCCGCCGAGCATAATTTGAGGCGATCGGGAAGTACAAAGATTATTAACAAATTCAGGATATTCTGTTTCGACCAACTTCACCCAAGCCGGGCAGCAAGAAGACATAGCCGGCAGATTATTTCCGGAAACTAAGCGCTCAAGCAATTCCCCGGCTTCTTCTTGAGTGGTAAAATCGGCGCCGAGAGCCGTATCAAAAACGTAATTAAACCCGGCGGCTTTCAAGGCGGCGACTAACTGTCCGGCCACGGGCGTGCCTGGAGCTAAGCCAAATTCTTCACCAAAACTTGTCCGAAGAGCCGGCGCAAATTGCGCCACCGTAATTATTTCCGGATCAGCTAAAAGCCCGACTAATTCTTCAAATTCGCCGACCGCCTCCAAAGCACCCACCGGACAATGAAGAATACATTGGCCGCAATTGACGCAGTCTTTTCCCTGAGTCAAAGAAACTTTATCAGCTTCATTTAACGCCAAACAGTTATTCGGACAAACGGAAACACAATGGCCGCAACTCATACATTTTGTCTGATCAAAAACCATTTGCCCGGATTGAAAAACTTTATCTTGCCCTTTATCTTTTTTAACGGGTAAGAGGCCAAAACGTTTAGCCAGCGCCAAAAGGCGGCAATCGTTAAACCAGACGCAGTCATCGCATTCCAAAAGATGCTTGGCTAAAATCTTTTCCAAATTACGCTTCCGTTCCGCGGTCAAAGCAGGAGAAGCGCTGGTGACAATCAGGCCGGCTTCCACTTTTATCACACAGGCACGCTGAAAGCCGGCTTGGCCAACGACTTCTACCAAACATAAATCGCAAGGAGTTGTCGTTTCCACGTCAGGATGGAAACAGAGATGAGGCAGGTCGAAACCATTAGCCAGGGCGGCCGCCAAGACGGAAACTCCGGGAGCGGCGGTCACTTCTTTATTATCGAGGGTAAATTTAATTAATTTCATATTATTGTCCATTATAACAAAAAATCGCCGATCTGGCGATTTTTTTAAGATAATTCAAATTCTCTCAAAACTTTAAAAATAGAATTTTTGTAATTATAAAAATCGCTGTCTGACCGATTAATCAAATCAGCCAATTCCGACAAATTTACCCAACGATAAGCTCGGAACTCCCGACGATTAAGATTCAAATCAGAATCATGTCCCAGAAATTCAACAACTAAAAAATATTGTTGCTGTCCGCGCCAACGATAAGAGGCCAAACGCCGCGAATCTTCAGACCAATCATATTTATTTTGAACCGTACTAACACCCGCAATTCTAAATTTATCACAGCCCAACTCTTCAAATAATTCCCGAAGAGCGGTCTTTTCCAAACTTTCTCCAGATTCTACCCCGCCCTGCGGAAATTTCCACCAATTTTCCGGCCAATCCAAGCTTTGTAATAATAAAAAACGATTATTTTGATAAACTAGGCAACAAACATTAAGCCGATAATCAGAATCATAATTTTTCTTTATTTCTTTTATCATTTGGTAATAATAGTTTTTATAATCACCGCCGATTATTTTATTCCGAATCCCGCTTTTATCTTCTTTAATTCCGTAACCGGGTTTCTAAATTTTATCTGTCGAGGATTAAAATATTCAAAATCGTAACTATCGCCCTTGGCAACGCCTAACCAATCGCATATTTCTTGATATTCCTCATCTTGCGGATTTTTTAAAATTTTTAATAAATTGTCATAGCCGGGATATCCCCCGCAATCTTCCGGCGGACAGGCACGGCGCCCATCAAGGCAACGCGGATATTTGATACCTTTCCCAGTC
>CAZIHD010000029.1:0-9622 GCA_964539015.1 uncultured Gammaproteobacteria bacterium | reverse complement strand
TGCTTCCGGCTACGTCTAGTTTATTCTTGGGGGCGGTGGTACCAATACCAACATTACCTAAATTTAATATAGTTAAATAATCACCGTTGACATCTCCAATTGTTAACCTAGTGGTAGTGGCCGGAATTTTAAAATCCCAATAATTTTGCGTTAATTGTCTAATACGTAGAGAGGCTTCTGTTCCGTTAGCCGTTGATATTTCTAAGCTTTTTCCAGGACTAACTGTCCCAATTCCCACATTACCACTATTGGCATTAGAGATATTGCCGGCCAAACTGCCGGACCAGAAAGAAGTAGAAGTGGCATTATAATTATTCTGTAAATAACCAAGAGGGACGGCTTGGTCAGGATTAGTCGGAGTGGAAGCTAAACCACCGATATTAGCCCCGCCGACATCAATAACATTACCGGTACTGCCATTACTGACACTGAGTTTGATATTAGGAGTAGTCGAACCAATACCAACATTGCCAGCATTATCTATACGAACTTTCTCGGAGCCCGCAATCTGAAACTCGTAATGTGAATTTACATACCTCGAGTTTAAAATCATTCTTTCACTTCCATTGTAATCATATCCAATATAACTATTATTCGTTCCAAAGTATATTTTAGGAAAAACTGTACTCGCATCTAAACCAATTGATGCGTAGCCACCCGCGTTAGATCCAACTTGAAGTTGATAACTAGGAGTAGTCGTCCCAATTCCGACGTTGCCAGTATTAATTGTTAAATATGTGCTAGCTGCGTTACCCCAAGACTGTATATTATTATTAGGATCTCTTTCCCACCAAACACGAGTATCTGTGCCTGGCGTTAAGAAAGAAGAATCAACACTTATACCGTCATGCCATCTGGCAGTCATCCAATCAGCGCCATTGGCATCTCGATATAACCATTCATTATGCATGAAAGTATTACTAGTTCCTCCTGCCATTCTAGAAATAATCTTGCTATTACCCAAAGTTCCACCTAGGGAGGTGGCTTCAAAGACATGAAGTTTAGCTCCTGGATTCGTCGTCCCAATCCCCACATACCCCGTAGTTGAAGCGATAGTGAGATTATCAGTCGTACCGGAACGGCGGATAACAAAATTATTAACATTATTGGCACCGGAAAACCATTGTTCACTATTACCGGTATCTTTAACGGTCAAACCGCGATAATTTGTGTTTAAACCGGAAAGACTGATAATCGGTCCGGTAGTATTATCAAAAAGATGGAGTTTAGAATAAGGAGAAGTCGTTCCAATCCCGACATTCCAGGCAGTAGAAGAAGCAAAAAGATTATTGCCGGAGAAGCCCCAGTAGTTATTTGCGCCTAAGACGCTGCCATTTGTCGTTATATTGCCGGCATAATCAATCTTAAAAACAACATTACCGTATCCTTTTTCCAAAAGCAAAAAACTGCCGGCGGTGTTGGAAGCGGAAGTGACCCCATAAAAAACATTTTGTCCGCCGGTAAGATTAAGCTGATCATTGCCGACAGACAAACCGACAACCGCTCCGGCTTTAGGCGTGGAGAAAAACAAAAACAACACCGGAATTAATAAAAATCCCAGCGTTTTTGCCGTTAATTTTCGGGATAATTTCTGCATACTAACTATGCTCTAATTATACCTTATTTTCATAATCCGAGCAATAATTTTTTAACAATAAATTAACCCGGCTCCTGATTCCCGAGAAAACAAAAACGCCCGCTTGCCGGCGGACGTTTTTGTTTTAAAAGTTAACGGATATACTTCTTAATTTTATTTATCAGTATCTCTTTAAAACTTTTTAACTGCATAACCTGGCCGGCCGGTAAAAATTGGCGTAATTCACGGCGAAAATCAATTTTAGTGGTTAGAAGTAAGTTAAGCACTCTTTCCAAATTAAATTTTTCTTTAGCCGCGGCATAATTACCACATAATAAATAGTAGTAATCATAAAAATCGCGCGGTTTTTTCCGATCTAACAATGCGGCGATTTTTTCCTGAACCAATAAATTTTCAGGCAGATGCACTAAAGTATAGGCGGGAATAAATTCATTTTGAATAACAGATCTTTCTCCTTTAACGGCCAGACCGGGACGCAAAGAAACTTCCAGTTGTATTTTAATCTTCGTGCCGCCGACAAGCAACCAGATAATCCCCAGATAACCGCCGCTGGTACGCTTGCTTTCTTCAATATCTATGCTCAGGCCTGTCTTTTCTAAGTTAACTAAAGCACCGTTGACCAGCGTTTCTATGCCGGCACTCTTTAAGCCATAACCACTAAAATCCAAATCCTCCGAAAATCTAGGGCTGCCAAAAACAATCCGCAACGCCGTTCCGCCTTTAAACAATAATCTATCCGAACCAGTTTCTTGATACAGATAAGATAAAAATAAATGCTGGCAATATTCTCTTTTAATATTATCCGGGCTAGTTTGAAAACGGCCGGCATATCGATCAAGTGTTTCGGCGTCAAGCATAAATTTTATCAATTAATTTAAAAAGGGAGTTGCGTCCAAAAAGTTTGGCATACATTAACAGCTTTCGCCTTTTGACTCCGGCCAGACTTAAACGTTCATTTAAAGACACGGCGCCCAAATCGACAAAATAGAGATAATCAGCTAAAGCTTTTTCCAAATCGGCTATCAAAACTTTGTCTCCCCCAATCGTTTGCAGAGAATAACCAGTAAAAGCGGCGAGCTTTATTTTCTGATAGCTGAACATTCCCGGCGGCGCAATAAATTCCTGAGTGGCTTTAGTGGTAACGGAACTGACGCCATAAACAGTTTCCGGAATAAGATGATAATAAGCTAAAGCACTTTCCAGAGAAATATAAGAAGGTTGATATAAGCGATTGGCGATTAAATAAGAGGAGGGTCGACTGTCTTTAAGCATATAAAAACCGTTGCGCAATTTTAAGAATAAACCGCTTCGGCTATTATTAGATAAAAAAATTGAAGCAGTATTCTTCGAAACGACAAATATATCTTGAAATTCGCGAGGAGTAAAAACAAGCAAATTTAAAGATTTAAGTTTTTCTTCTACTTGGATACGATTTAGTTTTTTTATCATATTATACAAAAAATCAATTAACACTTTCTATAATCAGGATAGCAAAATTGCCGTTTTCTGTAAATATATTAAGTCAATAATGTTTTTTAATTAATTTTAAAAACGCCCGCTTTGAATCGTACCCCAAAAAGTAGACACTGGGTACGGTTAACGGCGGACGTTTTTTAAACAAAAGTGTATTATTTGGCAATAATGATATTCCCTTTCGGGCCTTTATCCGGCCCGCCACAACTGGAACAATAATAAGTGAAACTGCCTTCCTTGACGGCTTGGAAACCTAAAATTTTTGTTTCCCCTTTACTCGCTGTCTGGGACATATTATAACTCGGGAAAACAATATCATAATTCCCGTCTACGGCCGTAAAATTAATTTGGACAGTATCACCGACATGGGCGATAACTTTAGTCGGGACAAAAGCGCCTCCTTCGGCTTTGATTTCAAAATTACGGAATTGGGAAGAAACGCCGGGAGCGGCCGGCACGACCACGGTCGGCAGAGCAATTTCCTTTTTCTGAGCTTCCGTTAATTTAGTATTGGTATCGGGAACCACAATGTTCGCCGGCACTTCCGCTTGAAATTTATCGTTTTCCGCGCCGGCGCCGGCCGGAGCGGCGGCGGGAGTAACCGGAGTATTGCTCGTTCCTTCAATCTTAGTTTCGGCGGACGTATTTTCCAAAGAAGTTTTGACGGATCTTTTGGTTAAATCGATGGTCACCAAGATTACCAAAATCAAAGCTACGCCGAACAGGGCAATAATAATTACTTTCTGATTGCCGGAATTATTTTTTTTAAAAAATTTAAACATATAAGTTAAATTATTTTCTGGTTCTTGATGACGGCCATAAAATTACCGATCTCAATGGCTGGAACTATAATCAATTTTTGTCTTTAGACCTAAGGAATATTGCATGCTGGTGGCTTTGTTAAGCTTGCCGCTTTCTACATTGGCCAGCATCTCGGCATAAGGTTTAAAATTATCCGCCGTTACTTCAGGAGCCTGATCGGAGCCGACCGCCGTCCGCCAAGCCGCATAATCTTGGCTGGCGATAGCGGCGCTAATCGCCGCGCTTTTATTAGTCGCGACCGTTAAAGCCTGTTTTAAACCGATTTGCTGCTTAATAACATCGGCCTCGTCCAACTTACCCTGCTCTAAAAGGCGATAGGCCTGGGCAAAAGAATTAAAATTAGAAGCATTGACTTGTGCTTTTAATTTAGGATCAGTTACCAAAGAACTCCAAGTATTATAATCATTATTAACAATTGCCTGACTGATAGCCGCATTCTTGGTCTGAATCGCCTGTTGCTGCGCCGAAGTCGTGCTGGCATAAGCTTGATAAATAAGAGGGGCGGCCACGGCGATGACTAAAAGCAGAAAAATACCGGCGGAAATCAAGAGGGCGCGGCGATGATGGACAAAATAATTTTTTTTGGCTTCAATTTTTTCAGGCATATTTTTTAAAATTAAAATTTTATTAACTTTTTAATATTTAAATTATAACATTTTTTCAACCGACTCACAAATAATCTAGGGCGCCGCGTTCTGTCGATACTGGTAGGCGAAGGCCTGCAGAAAACGGTTGACCAGAGCAGGATCATCGCTCACCATCATTGACTCGTCATTATAGAAAGAACCGGCTCGGCTCCAATTATTCGTCCCAAAAAGAACCTGGCGATCATCGGCGATTAAGACATGATAGTGCAGGAAAGGATCGAAATTCTTATCTAAATTCGCATCGGCCAGCAACGCCTTGGTTTGTTCGCCGCCCCGGCGATCGACGATTAATTCTAAATTATCCAGCCGGTAGCGCTGTTTGGCGGCCGCCAGGTACTTAAAAACGGAAGTTTGATTATTAAAATTCCAAGTATCGGTCAATAAAGTGACATGAATGCCGGCACGCGCTTGCCGAACTAAATCAACGGCCAGATCTTTATCGGTAAAGTCCCAGATCATAATTTTTAAACTTTGCTGCGCCCCGTTAATCAAAGAAGATAGCCGATTTTTAATACCATCGCCTTCCCTGCCCGGACTAAACCAGACTTCATAATTTTTTCCCGCCGCTTGCAAAGATAAATCCCAGGGATGATAGGAGCGGGATTGTAATTTTTGGATACCGGCCTGGCCGGCGGCAAGCCGATCAAACTCGCGGCCGAAACTGGCAACAAGCTCCGGCTGGCCGCTCATCAGTAAAAAACTCGGATCATATTTTTCCTGCAAATCTGTCCAGTTATAGGAACCAAAAATTAATCTCTGATTCGGCTGGCCGCGATCAATCAAGACAAATTTATGGTGCATCAAGATCGTCTTATTATCCGTTTCCGCTCCCGCTTCCAAAAATTTTATGCCAACAGGAGCATCGGCAAAAAAGGCGGCGTGCTGATCATGCTTGCGGAAATCAGTAATGATAGTCACGGCCTCTCCCCGATTCGCCGCCGCGTAAACCGCCGTTTTCAAACGGACGGAAGTAAAAGAATACATGGCAATTTCCAAGCTTTTCCGCGTTTGGCCGATTTCTTGAATCAGACGATCGGAAAAAATTTCCGTGCCGGCTTCATTGTTAAAAAGAATTTCGGCAGCCAGAGGTTTATCTGTGCTGAGGCTTGTTGCCGGCCGGCTTTGAACCAAAAGCAATTTATCAATCCAAGCGCCGCCCCACCGCGTCAGAAGCGCCAGCAAAAATAAGGCCGACAAGAAAAAACTGAGCAGCAACAAATAACGATAATTTTTTCTTCTTAACTTAAATCTCATACTTGACCCGATAAGCAAATAAAGAAGAATCAGCTTGAGCAAAAACAACAATGATTGTTTCCGGTAATAATTGGCCAAGCAGCCGCAGGAGATTAAAAATTTCCGGATCTTCCCGATCCAGCCAAAAATTATCCACCGCAATCAGATAAGGCCGGTGCAAGAGGCAATATATTATCTGAATCAACAGAGTATTTTTGGCATTAACGCAGAATTTATCCGTACGAAAACGCCAATCCTCTTTTTCAAAAAAAATATCGCGCAACTCCGGATACTGATTGACCAGATTGGAAGCCGCCGCCAAATCGGCGGTGCTGACAGCCGTTTTTTCTTTGCCGCTGACTGTTTCCAATAAAGAGCGGACGCTGGTAAAAGTCGGATCAAGATAATAAAAACCGGCATATTTATCAAAAAATTCTTTATAAAAATAACGCTTCTGTCCGGTTTTGACCAACCAGGCGCGCCGTCCGTAAACGGCCCGGCCGGTAAATAATTTGGCCAAAGCGCTGCGTCCGGAACGAGGCGATCCGGTAAACAAATAACGGCCGCCGGGCGTAAATTCAAACAAAAAACGGCGATATTTTCCGGCGCGGCGGAAAAGTTTGGACTTGGCGCTGGCAAAAATCAATTTATCGGCATGGAATGATCGATTCATCCCTAATTGACGGGCGCTAAACTGCGGCACGGACAGGACGAGGCCTAAACATAAAGGTACGGAATAAAGGCCGATGCGGGCGCTTTCATAAAGCAAACGGGAGAAATAAACGATGGCGACAATCATAATAAAACGAGCATCCAGGCTGGCCGACCCAAAAAAATATTCCAGCTGGCTGTTCCAGACGCCGGCCGTAAAACTGAAAAAAATCAACAGCACAAAAATCAAGCTGAGACTAAAACGGAGCCAGAGATCGCGGCGGACGCGGAAATATGAATCAAGATTTACGAGATCGTCAAACTCCTGCTTAATCGCCCGTTCCCGCCGGAAAGTTTTGACAAAATGCCAGTCGGATAAATTTAAATCAACCAAGCGGAGAAGCTGGGAATAGAAAGTCGTCTCGCGCGTGACATAATGATATGACACCCAGTAAGCGCCAAAACCGATAAGCAGACTGATTATCACGGCCGCGGCGGCAAACAATAATAATTTTACGCCGAAGACGAAAGCCAGAAATAAGAGAATGGCGACAAACAGGAGCCAGCGGATAAAACCGGCCAGGCTATTGGTTAAACCGGTGCTTAAAAGCGGAAGATGATAAGATATTTTAGTTAATAAAGCGCCCTTATTTTCCAAATCATATTCTTCCGGCCGCTTATTCAAAAAAAGCTTGAACCAGCGGGAACGCAAATCGTTAATCAGGCGGACGATTAGCGTGCGTTCGCTCTTGATGGCGGCGTAAGCGCAAAATAAATAGAGCCCGGCCGTCAGAATAAGCAAAATTAAAAGGGCGCGATAATCGACAGCCAGTTCCAAACCGGAATTTTTCAAATAACGGTGGCTGATCATAATCAAGGCCACTTCCAGAAGTCCTTGGCCGAAAAGAAAAGCCAGGCTGGCGTAAAGCAAGCGCCGCTGTTTCTGGAAAAAATGCCGGAGATAATTTAAATTCTCCCGGCTCGGCCAGAGCGGCTTATTTTCCAAACGCTGACTCCGGCGGCGGCGCAATAATTTAATTTTTTCCTTTAATTTTTCCATAACGGGCGTTTAAAAAATATTTATAAACGGAACTTAAACCCAGATTTTTTAATTTTCCGGCTAAAAGGCGGCGATGACGGGGCGAATAATCTTTATAAAAATACTTAGTCAGCACGCGGAAAAAAGCTTCGGATAAACGCCGCGTCTGCGCTTCGTCGCTTACCAATTTTTTCTGTTCGGCCAGCTGCTTAAATTGTTCCCGCAAGCTATCGCGTTCGCGCTTGGCCGCCTGTTGAAGAAAACGGCGCTTGCACCCCTGATCCTGGCAGCGGTAATAAGAAAATTGCTGGCGCCACTTCTTGATTAAGGCTCGCCGGAAACTTATCGGCAAAGAAATGAGGCCGCTGGCAAAATGATAACCAAGAAAATCAAAAGGAGCGGCGGCCGCCTGCAAGCGCGTTTTATCAAGATTAATCTTTAAACCTAAGCGCGCGGCTTCTGTTTCCAGCTGTATTTTTAAAGTCCCTAATCTTTTCAATTTTTGATCAAAAACGATAAGATCATCACCGACCCGGCGATAGAAGTCCGCCCGTTCGCCCGCATATTTATCAAAAGCATCAAGATAAAGATTATTAAATAAAGCGATTAAAGGCACGCCTTGAACCAGGCCAAATTCCGGCCGGATAATGGCGCCGTCGCGGATGACTTCATTGCCGATAAATAAAAATAATAATTCCGCCGTTTTTTTATCGAAATCTAATTTTTCAATCTGCTCTTTCAACCGATCAAAGCGGATATAATTAGAATAATCGGTTAAGTCGCCGATAAGGACGCCGTCGCGCTGCCAATATTTTTGATAATGGCGGACAGCGCTGCGGGCGGCAAAATAACTGGGGTGCGAAGAACGATAGGAAAAGAGATAAGGGGAAAAATAACGATCAAAAACCGGTTCGACCACCTGATAAATTGCCTGCGCCTTAATCCGTTCTTTCAGATTATAAATATAAATTTCCCGCATTTTTTGCGGATTGCTCTTTTTGGGAATCTTGAATAACACCGCCGGCGCCAAGGGTGAAAAAGCAGACAATTCTTCTTGAACCGCTTTTAATAATTCCGGCGCCCGCACTTCCGCATCGGCCAATTTCCAGCCATCCCAGCCGCGATAACGATGAGCGCGGCCGTCCAGTTCCATGTCGCTTGCCAGCCGCAGATAAGCGTCTTCTAAATTTTTTTTGGCAATAATCTGTTTAAACATAGAAAAAAGCGCCGCGCGCCCTTGATAAAAAATAAATATCCCTGCCGCCGCTCCTAAGGCGCCCAAACCTGGCGGCGGGGCGCTATTTTCTTGACAATGAGTCCTACTCTGATAGGTAGGATTTTCCTTTCTCCGCAAGGGGAGCGGACTTGTTCCGCTTTGGATCTAATCAACCCGCGGCGCATCGCCGGCATTAGCGGTTTTTTTGATGCGGGCCAGCTGACTGTTAATGCCTCTTTAAAAAAAGAGTTTTAGAAGCGGCTACAGGGATATTTATTTAATTTTTAATTTATCGTCTATTGCAAATTAACCAAAACTTTAATCTTCCCTTTCTGGCCGGAAAGATTTTCCAAAGCCTTGCCGATAATCGTTCCCGGACGGAATTCGACCGCCTTCATGGCGTAACCGCGGCTAGCCGAAGTTGTTAAAAGATCGCCTTTTTCAATCTGGCCATTAGTATTATTAACATTAACGGAAACAACCCCCATCATCGCCACGACAACTTTCTGTTTACTGTCTACTCGGCCGGCGATAATGGAAGGATTATCGGACACGATACCGACCACGGTCTTATCATACTCTTTATCTGATTCGCGAACGGATTTATGGCCTGAATCCGCCATCACCACCACTGTTCCTGCCGGCAAGTTTTTGGCGACGCTAAACTCTTCGGCAAAATCGGAACCGGTTTGAGTCTGCATTGTCCCGGTCACGATCGCATCGCCGACAACATGTAATTTAGCCAGAGGGGAGGTGGTGCCGATACCGACATTACCGGAAGAATTAATGGCTAAATGAGGAGTGGTGCCGGAACCATAAGCAATACCAATGACATTCTGGGAGAAAAACCCAATCCTGCCCGATCCAACAGCTGAGGTAAAATCATTAAATGACCCGGCTCCGCTTGAAGTAAATCTAGCTCCAGCCTGGCTTGAACCGGCATT
>CAZIHD010000028.1:0-11026 GCA_964539015.1 uncultured Gammaproteobacteria bacterium | reverse complement strand
ATGCCTCGGTAGCTCAGTGGTAGAGCAAAGGACTGAATTTCGGTCCATCTAATGGAAACATTAGAATGAAAATCGGGTGAACTCGGGGAAACCTTAAGTGTTTTTACACAAGGCAATCCCGAGCCAAGCTTCAATTGGGTTTAAGATTGAAGAAGGTGTAGAGACTAGCGGGTGAGCCCAACAATAATCCCGCCGCGAGCGCCCGACTCCGCCCTTCATTTTAAAAAATGAAACGGAGATGATATAGTCCAATCCCTAGGGAAACCTAGGACCACTAAGAGGAAAATCCTTGTGTCGTCAGTCCGATTCTGACCCGAGGCACAATGTAAAAAATAGACAAAAAAATAAACCCATGATAAATTGATATCATAGGGTTTATTTTTATGCGAAAAGATAAAAAAGAAGCATTAGAATTAAGAAAATCAGGACTCTCTTATAATCAAATAAGTGATAGACTTAATATTCCAAAAAGTACTTTGAGTACTTGGTTAAAAAATATTTATCTAAGTGAAAAATCACAATCAAAACTTAATACACATATATATTCAACGCGAATAATTAAATTGATAGAAAGAAACAGAAAAAAAACTGAAGTGGCGCAAAAAAAACATGAAAATATTAGAAAAATCGCAAAACATGAAGCCAAAAAACTTGAAAAAAATCCTTTATTTTTAACAGGCTTAGCTCTTTACTGGGGAGAAGGATATAAAAAAGGTTCTCAAGGAAGTAAATGGAAAAGTATTGACTTTGCTAACTCTGATCCAGAAATGATCAAAGTTATGATGAAATTTTTTTTAAAATTTTTACCAATAACTAAAAATGATATAAAAGTACAATTAATGTTACATAACCCCGATACAGACATTGAAAGCATAGTATTTTGGAAAAATATTACTGGGTTAGATGATAAAAATTTTTTTAAAACAAGTCATGCAATAAGTAAATCCAGTAAAAATAAAAGTGTAAATTTATTGCAATATGGAACTATACATATTAGAATAAATAATGTGACTTTATTTTTTAAATTAATGGGATGGATTGACTTTATAAAAGAAAAATTTAAAAATTAAATTGACGGGGTGTGGCCTAATTGGCTAAGGCGCCTGCTTTGGGAGCAGGAGATTCCGGGTTCAAGTCCCGGCACCCCGACGAGTGAAACGAGAGTGAAAAGCTTAGCGACCGTGACCAAGTCCCGGCACCCCGACATCTCCTATTTTTCTAATAATATCACCACAAAAATAGCATAAACCAGGGCTTGATTTTTGTTTAGTTTTATGCTAACATAAGAATACTTTTAATAATTTACCTAATTTATCAAAAATTTTGTATGCCTAATAAGAAATCGGCGAAAAAAGAGTTACGCAAAAGCGTCAAGAGAGAAGCCGCCAATCTCAAAGTTAAAAATGTCATGAAAGTGGCCGTTAAAAAAGGCCTGAAAAAGGTTCAAGCTGTTGACAAGAGCGTTAAAGATGACTTGGCTCTCGTTATGAAAGCGATTGATAAGGCGGCCAAAAAGGGTGTAATTAAAAAAAACACCGCCTCCCGCAAGAAATCACGCTTAGCTAAAAAAATCAACACGCTTAAATAAGCGTTTTATAAATAATTATCACTTTTCCTGGGATGCGGGCAAAATACCGTTTCTCGGAAAAAGCGTCTCAAAATTATGTTGGACAAGAAAGCTAAAGAAAAAATTATCAAAAAATTCCGCGTTCATGATACCGATACCGGTTCCCCGCAGGTTCAAATCGCCATCTTAACCGAAGAAATCAAACAGCTCACCGAGCATTTAAAACAACATAAGCACGATTATTCCTCCCGCCGCGGCTTATTAAAGAAAGTCGGCGAACGCCGCAAGCTCTTGAAATATTTACAAAAAGAAAACGCCGAACAATTTAAAGAATTAGCGGAAAAATTAAAGCTGAAAATCGCCCAGAAACTCCAAGCCGAGGAAGAAGAAGAAAAATTAAAAGAAAAAAAATATAGCGTCGCCGCCGAAGATGAAGAAGAGGCGGCGGAAATCCTACCTGAGGCAACGGAAGACAATGAATAAACAATTATGATCAAACACAAAGAACAACGCGTCGGCATCCTCGTGGATGTCGCCAATATGTACCATTCAGCGAAGAATCTTTACGGACGGCGCGTCAACTTTAAAGAAATACTCAACCAAGCAGTGGCCGACCGGAAATTAATCCGGGCCACTGCTTATGTTATCCGGTCAGAGAGCGAAGAAGAGACTTCTTTCTTTGATGCGCTTAGCCAGCAAGGTTTTGAAGTGAGAATGAAAGATCTGCAAATTTTTGCCGGTGGCGCCAAGAAAGCCGACTGGGATGTCGGTATTGCGATTGACGCCATCAAATTAGCCGATAAATTAGATGTAATCATTATCGTTTCCGGCGACGGTGATTATTTGCCTCTGGTTTCTTATCTACAAAACAACAAAGGCTGTTTAGTGGAAGTGATGGCCTTCCGTAAAACCTGCTCTTCCCGCTTAATTGAAGAAGTGGATGATTTTACCGATCTCGGCGGCGACCGCAAATTTCTAATCGGCCATTAGGCCATTAATTAAAAACTTTAAAAACAAAAAAATAATTTTATTTTAACGCTCTGACCTTTAAATAGATAGTACTGTAAACGATTCACGCACAATCAATCTTCGGATAATTGAGCCGAAAGCTATACAGTCCTGTAATTTAAAGGCCAGGCAGAAATGTTCTATGGAAAAAATTGTCAGCACTGACTGGCTTGGCCGCCAGCTAACGCTTAAGACCGGCAAAATGGCTCTCCAGGCCGATGCCGCCGTCTTAGCTCAATACGGCGAAACCGTGGTTATGGCCACGGTGGTTCGTAATAAAACTGCCCGCGAAGGCATTGATTTCTTCCCCTTGATGGTGGAGTTTCAAGAGAAGCTTTATGCCGCCGGCATTATTAAAGGTTCTCGCTGGATTAAGCGCGAGGGCCGTCCCAGCGACGACTCCGTCTTAACCGGCCGCATGATCGACCGTTCTATCCGGCCGCTTTTTAATCAAGAAGACCGCCGCGACGTCCAAGTAATCATTACCGTTTTAGCGGTTGATCAGGAAAATGATCATGATATCGTCTCTTTAGTGGCCGCTTCCGCCGTTCTGGCGATTGCCGGAATTGATTGGCGCGGTCCAATCGGCGGCGTCCGCGTCGGCCGCGTGGAAAACGAATTCGTTTTTAATCCGACTTATGTCCAACAAGCCGCAAGTGATTTAGATTTGATTGTCGCCGGCACCAAAAGCAAAACTATCATGATTGAAGCGGGTGCCAATGAAGTACCGGAAGCGATTATGCTGGAAGCGATTTTAGCCGGACAGGAAAAAATGCAGCCGGCCATAAATTTAATTGAAGAATTACAAAAACAAATAACTCCAAAAACGGCGCCGACCCGCACCATTCTGAAAAGCGAGGAAGAATTAAAACACGAAGAAGAAAAGAAAGAAGTCTTGACTCTCGGCGAAGCCTGGTTAAAAGCTAACATCAAACCGATTTTATTTGATAAAGTCTATTACACCAAAGGCGAACGCAAAGCCGCTTTAGCCGCCATCAAAGAACAATTTGACGCTTATCTTTTTTCTCAAAATATCAGCGCCGACCGGCGCGCTTATGCCGCCAAATCCTTAGTGGAAAAATTTGTTGATGAAGAAGTCACCCGCTCTATTTTAGAAGAAGGCCACCGCGTTGATGGCCGCGCTTTGGATGAAATCCGCCCCCTAAACGCCGAAGTTGCCTTACTGCCCCGCGATCATGGCACCTCTTTATTCTCCCGCGGCGAAACTCAAGTTATGTCAATTGTGACTTTAGGCGCTCCCGGTTTGGAACAATCATTGGAAGGCATGGAGGGTCAGAGTAAAAAGCGATACATGCATCACTATAATTTTCCGCCTTATTGTGTCGGCGAAGCTTCGCCGATTCGAGGCACCGGCCGCCGAGAAATCGGCCACGGCGCTTTGGCGGAAAAAGCTTTATTGCCGATGATACCGAATAAAGAAGATTTTCCTTACGCGATCCGCGTTGTCAGTGAAACTCTCGGTTCCAACGGTTCTTCCTCAATGGCTTCCACTTGCGCGTCAACCCTAGCTTTAATGGATGCGGGTGTTCCGATTAAAAAACCGGTGGTCGGCATTGCCATGGGCTTAGCCTCATATCCTGATTTGAAAAAATGGCAAGTTCTGACCGATATTCAAGACTTGGAAGACGGCGACGGCGGTATGGATTTTAAGATTACCGGCACAACCGCCGGTTTAACCGCCATCCAGCTTGATACCAAGACCGAAGGCTTGACCCCGGAAATAATCACCCAAACTTTTAAGCAAGGACGCGAAGCTTTAAACAAAATTCTTCAAATTATCACTAACGCCATTCCGGCACCACGAACGGAATTATCGCCCTATGCTCCCCGCATCATCAGTTTTCATGTTGATCCGGAGAAGATTGGCGCTATCATCGGTCCCGGCGGTAAAATAATTAATAAAATTATTGATGAAACCGGCGTCAGCATTGATATTGATGATGACGGTCTGGTTATGGTCTGCGGTACCGATAAAGACAAAGTCAATGAAGCCGTAGAAAAAGTCAAAGAAATTGTCCACGTCTTCGAAGCCGGAGAAATTATCACCGGCAAAGTTGTCCGCATTCTTGATTTTGGCGCTTTTGTCCAACTCAACAACAGCCAAGACGGCATGGTTCATGTCAGTGAACTTGCTCCTTATCGCGTAGAAAAACCAAGTGATTTTGTCCAGGTTGGCGATATGGTTACGGTTAAAATTAAGGAAATTGATGATCAGGGTCGCATCAATTTGACCATGAAAAATCTTCCTGAAAACGAGGCTTTATGGAAAGATGAAAAAGGCAAATCTAACGGTGAGAGCCGACCCTCAAGTTTCCGCCGTCCCTTTGCCGGCGGCGGTAATGACCGTTTTCCCCGTCGAGACAACGGTCCGCGAAGACCGCGCGTTTAACTTGACTTTTTCGAAGCATTAAGCTAATATTTGTCAATAAAGAAAAATAGAATCGCGTTATTCGTCTGGACTACCGCTCGGATGCGCCTCTAAAAAACAATACTCTAATATGTTAATGATTAAATTATCTAAGATTGGTAAAACCAACAAGAAAGTCTTCCGCTTGATTATCTCCGAAAAAGGACGTGATCCATACGGTGATTCTCTGGAAATTTTAGGTTCATACAATCCTCGTTCCAAAGAATTGCAAGTAAAGGCTGACCGGATTAAATACTGGTTAGAAAAAGGCGCGGGTATGACGGCCTCGATTAATAATCTGTTAGTCGGGAAAAATATAATCGAAGGTAAAAAAGTAAAGGCTTCCAAAGCCGGCAAGACGAATGAAAAACACGCCGCCCAGGTAAAGGCGAAAGCCGACAAACAAGCGGCGGCCTCCAAAGCCGAAGCTACAATGCCGGCAGCCGAAGAAACGTCAGCGGTAGCAGCGGAAGAGGTAGCACCGGAAAGTCAAGCCTAAATTGACAAAATTTAATAATAATTATAATATTTTAGTATAAGTCTTGCGCAAGCAAGGTAATATAATTTAAGTCTAGGATCTTTCAAGTTTGGCGAGCACTAGTTCGGCTGATTTGGAAGCCCAGCAACAACAAATATGGAAGCAGACAAACAGTTTCTCGAGATGATCGTAAAAAACATCGTCAGCAATCCTAATGATGTTTCCGTCGATCGGACAGTGGATGAGATGGGGGTGCTTTTAACCCTGAAAATCAATCCCGCCGACATGGGTTACGTCATCGGCCGCAAGGGCCAGACCGCACAAGCGATCCGCACCCTGTTAAAGATTGTCGGCGCTAAGAATAATTCCCGCGTCAATTTAAAGATTTTTGACCCGGAAGGCGGAGCTCACCGCAGCAGCCGCCCGTCCAATGACCGCGCTGCCGACCTGGGCGACGTTGACACTTCCGCTCTGGACGATCTCAAAATCTAATCATCAACAAAAACACAGAAAAAGCCGGATTTCCCAATCCGGCTTTTTTGTTATAAGATATGAATAGTGCTGATTAAAAAAATTCCCCGGGGCATCAGAATAAATTCTTGATTTCCGGGGATAAAAGACTATATCTCTTTTAAAAAAATTCTGTTTCGCTGTTCGGCAACAAAAATACAATCGTTGTCGATGCCAATAACATCAAGACATAAAGTCTTACTGCCAGTTATTTCGGCAATTTTTTTGTTACCAACCTTGTCGCGGTAACAAAAAAAATTGTGTGATGTTGCCAAATCGGCGCGATGCTGACGGCAAAACATTACAATATCTTGGCAGGACACGACCGTGTCATCGCCGGCAAAAAACTCTTTTAAAAAACAATTTTTCCGTTGTTCGTAAAGAACAAAGTCGGAGAGAGGCATATTTTCATCTTCCTCTCTCAGATCATAGAAGAAGTCGGAATCTAAATATATATCAAACGTTTTTTTGGCAAGATTTATTATCTTACCGTCAAATCGTTTTGATTTTCTTAATTTTCTAAAACCGAGACGTTTCAAAAAATAAGTTTTTTTCGGATATCTGACATTAATTTCACGACGCCGTGAAATTAATCTACGAATTAAGGCATAAATAATAATAATTATTATGCCTAAAAAAAATAAGAAAAATATTTTCATGATATTTAGTTTTGTTATTATTTAATTTGAAATGTACAGACCCTCCGCACACTTTTAACAAATAATTACATCATATCTTAAATTAACTGTCAACAGTAAATAAAAATATGCTTAAAAAACCAATAAAATTCAAACTTTTAACCATCTTTCCGGAAATTCTTGACTCCTATTTAAACGATAGCATTATTAAGCGCGCTCAAGACAAAAAAATTATCAAAATAGAAAAATATAATCTTCGCGACTGGACGCATGATAACCACCGCACGGTTGATGATGCCCCCTATGGCGGCGGCGCCGGCATGTTGATGAAAATTGAACCGCTCTATGCCGCTTTGAAGGATATAAAAAATAAAAGCCAAACCGCTTCTCAAAAAAGAAAAATCATTCTTTTATCCGCCAGCGGCAAAACCTGGAACCAAAAGCTGGTCCGGCAATATACTAAATTAAATGAGATTATTTTGGTGTGCGGACGTTACGAGGGCGTGGATGCGCGGATTAAAAAATTCATTGATGCGGAAATTTCAATCGGCGACTACGTCCTCACCGGCGGCGAATTGCCGGCGATGGTCATGATTGATTCGATTACCCGCCTTCTGCCCGGAGTCCTGGGCAATGCCGACAGCATTAAGGAAGAATCGCATTCCGAAGAAAATGTTTTAGAATATCCTCAATACACCCGGCCGGCTGTTTTCGAAGCTGATAACAAGAAACATCGGGTGCCTAAAATATTATTGGCCGGCAATCATGCCAAAATCAAGGCTTGGCGGGAAAAAAAACAAAAAATAAAATAATCAATTCAAAAAGACCCTTAGCGGGTCTTTTTTAAAATTAATCTTTTTTAAACAATCACTTCCCAGTTGCGGCCTCTTTTTTCTAAACGTCCCGGCAGAGAAAAGGCCGCCGCCCGCTCATGCCCGCCGCCGCCCAAAGCGCGCGCTAATTTATTAACCAGGAATCCGCCGGGAGTACTGCGTAAGCTCCCCTTAACTAAACCACTACGGTCTTCGTGAAGCAATAACACCGCCTTGGCGCCCGCCAGATTACTTAAAAATCCGGCCAAGCCGCTGAATAAATCACTTTCAGCCGCGCTGTCTAAATTTTCTTGCTCTAATAATTTATCAATATCGGCTCGAGCAATAACGGACACGGCAACTTGATAGCGAGAATTGAGATGCAAACGTTCCAGAGCCAGCCCCCACATCTTGATCATGGCCACGTCTTTATTGCGTAAAGTATAATTAACAATCTTGGCATAATGAGCGCCGGCCGCCAAAGCCGCCGAAGCGGCTTTCATAGTCGCGTCGGTGGCGGAAGGATAAAGAAAATTACCGGTATCAGTGAGGATGCCGGTCAAGACGCAATTGGCCAGATCACGGGTGAAAGGAAGCTTATTGGCCGCGATAAAATTGTAAATTAATTCGGAAGTAGAAGATAATTCCGGTTGGCGAATTTCTAAATCAGCATATTCGTCTACCCGCGGATGATGATCAAATTCAATAATCTTGCCGCCGGCTTGTTTAAATTCTAAAATCTCCGAAGCTAAAGCGGTACGCGCTAAAGATCCACAATCGGCCACAATTACCAAATCAAAAAATTCAATTAAACCGCCGTTAAAACCGGCATGTTTTTTACAATCCTCCCAGTCTGATTCGATCTCTTCAAACCCCGGCAGATAATCAAATAATTTCTTATTCTTATCCCGGCAGAACACGAATGTTTCCTTATTTAAAGAGACTGACAGCAAACGCAAAGCCGCAACCGCCGCCAGGGCGTCGCCATCTGGCCGCAAATGAGCGACGATTAAAATCCGCCGCGCCGCGCCCATCATCTCATACGCTTGAATTAGTGGTTCAGATGTCAGCATAACCGATTAGTTTATCGAAAAAAGCCAAAAAAGTCAAAGCTAAAAAATTCACCTCGGACAGCCAATCTGCTCGAGGTGAATCAATTTACATCGTCTTAAAAATTTAAGCTTCAGTCTCAGCCTCTTCCTCTTCAATCTTTAAAAAAAATTCATCCAAGACAGCCGCCTTCTTTTCTGTAGCATCAAATTCCCAAAGCAAGTGTGGAATTTTACGTAAACGTGTTCTTTTAACCGCCGCCGCCGCTAAACGACCGGAGGCGGATTTTAATTTTTTTAAAGCGGTGCCGGCCAGACGATCAGGCAAAACTGAAACGCCGATCTTGGCAAATTGCAGATCCGGAGTGCAAGAAACGTAAGAAACGGTAATAAAAACCTCGGGAAAATCGAGTTCCCGATTAATTGCCGCTCCCAATTCGCGATGCAATAATTCATTCAGCTGCTCTACTTTTGCCATATTAAATAATTTCAATCTTTCTGTCTTCACGATAAAATTCCATAATGTCGCCTTCCAAAATTAGCGGATGGCCTTCAAATTTAAGGCCGCATTCTTCTCCTTCTTCTACAAATTTAACTTCCTGCTTGGCTGATTGCAGACCGGTAATCTTGCCGGTAGTAATAAATTCTTCACCGCGCCAAACATTCACCATGGCGTTGTTTTCCGGACGTCCGGCCAATACCTGGCCACCGACAATCTGATGTTGTTTTTCCGTACGGAAAATGGCCAAAACTTTCAATTTTCCCAGATTTACCCGAGTCACTTCTTCCGGCACCAATTTTTGCATCTCTTCTTTTACATATTTAATCAGATCATAAATAATGGAAAAAGATTTGACTGGAATATTTTTATTTCGAGCTAGATTTTCCACCGCCGGAGGCATTTTAGTATTAAAACAAATAAGCTGGGCGCCGGAATCTTCGGCGCGCTTGATATCGCCCTCTGTGACATTGCCTAAGCCTTTAGAAATTATCCGCACCTTTACTATTTCCGTATTTATCTTTAATAACGATTCTTCAATCGCTTCCGCTGAACCCAAAAAATCACTCTTGATAATGACGTTGACTTTCGGCAGATTGTCGTCGCCGTTCTCTTGCTGGGCAATCGACATGATCTTTTCTTTTTTTACGTCCGTACTCTTAATTTTACGCATTTTTACTTTCTTGCCTTCGCCGACATAAAGAATATCGCCGACCGAAGGAGAAATTTTTAAACCCAGAATCTTAACCGGAACCGAAGGTTCGGCAGATTCTATATTATCGCCCTTATGATTTTTAAGAGATTTAACTTTGCCATAAATTACATCTTCAAAACAAAGCTGATCGCCAACATGCAGCGTTCCGTTCTGGACTAAAAGCGTGGCCACCGGTCCGGCCGTTTTATCAACATTTGACTCCACAACCGTGCCGGCCGCTTCTGCTTCGGGATTGGCTCGCAAACTATCGCCCAACTCCGCATCAGTGGTAAGAATAACCATATCTAATAATTCTTCAATACCGGTGCCATCCTTAGCGGAAATCGGCACGCAAATTGTTTTTCCACCCCAATCTTCCGGAGTAATATGTAAATTATTAGACAAATCCTGCTTGGTGCGCATCACATCTGCATCCGGCTTATCAATCTTATTGATAGCCACGATAAAAGGTAATTTAGCGGCCTCAATAATTCGAAAAGCTTCTACTGTCTGCGGTTTAACTCCGTCATCGGCCGCCACTACTAAAATAGCAATATCAGCCACCTTGGCTCCGCGGCTGCGCATGGCCGTAAAAGCCTCATGGCCGGGAGTATCAATAAAAGTCAACAATCGATCTTTACGCTTAACCTGATAGGCGCCAATGTGCTGAGTAATACCGCCAGCTTCTCCGGCGACAACGTCGGTCAGGCGGATAGAATCCAGTAACTTTGTTTTACCATGATCAACATGCCCCATAACGACAATGACCGGCGGACGAACCTGCATATTCTCAGGTTTTTCCAAATCTAAAATATCTTGCAACTTTTTCTCTTCCGCCTCGCCCAGATCATCTTCTTCAGCCAAAAGTTGAACATCAAGATTCAAATCACTGCCGATAATCACGGCCGTATCAAAATCAATCTTCTCATTAATAGAAGCAAAAACTCCGTTCTTAATCAATTCTGTCAATAAGCGATTAACAGGAATTTGCGATACTTCCGCTAATGCCCGAACGGTAATAACGCTAGGAATATGGATAGTTCGGCGTTCTTTGGGTAAAATAGCTTCATCTTGTTTCCGAGCGCGTTCTGCCGCTTTGCGCTGCTCCCATTGACGTCTAAAAATCGGCCAATTTCTAATAATTTTCTTAGCTGTGTTATTATCCACCTTAATCGCTTTCTGGCCAATGGCAAAACCGAGTTCCGGCAATAAATCGCGCAATTCTTGAGGCGAGATTCGCAAAATACGGGCTAATTCGGTAATATTCATAAAAAATTTGGCAAAAGCCAAGATTAAGTTAATTGATGATTAATTATTTTTTAATATTACTTTATTTTTCTAAT
>CAZIHD010000027.1:0-11264 GCA_964539015.1 uncultured Gammaproteobacteria bacterium | reverse complement strand
ATTTGGAACGGCGCCGCGGGAGCGGGTAATGTCGGGTTGGGAACGACAAGTCCGGGAGTTAAATTAGATCTCATATCGAATACTAATACTGCCGCTGGCGGCGCTTTAAGAATATTTGCCAATGATCTATCCGATAGTGCTTCTTATGGTTTTGGTGGCATATCTGCTTCCGGCCAATATTTATTGCAATCCGGTAGCGGCTACAGTTTAAATCTTCAACCGACTGCCGGCAACGTCGGGATTGGGACGACTGGACCAAGTGACAAGTTGGAAGTTGTTGGCAATCTTCGTTTAACAACAAATAATGCAGCAAACGGCGTGTCATTTTATGATACATCGGTAAATGGTATTGGAGCTTCAGAACGTGCTCGAATTGAGGTTCAAAACGATGGTCTTACCACGCATACTGGTGAACTTAGATTTTATACACAAAATACTGCAGGAACATTGGCGGAAAAGGTCAGGATAGATAAGAACGGCAACGTCGGGATTGGCACTAATGTTCCTTCTACTAAGCTGGAGGTCGACGGTATAATTACCGCTCGCGGCTTCGCCGGCAACGCTTCTACTGCTTCTGCTTTAGCCGCCAATCCGGCTAATTGTGCCGCCGGTTCTTATCCTTTAGGCATCACCGCTAACGGCAGTGTAGAATCTTGTACTCCGGCGCCGACTATACCGGCCAGTAATATAACCGGCTCGGCGGCCGGTACGTCCGGTTATATTCCGAAATATACCGCCAGTTATACTTTGGCAAATAGCACGATCTATGATAACGGTACAAATGTCGGAATTGGAACGACAACTCCTGCGCAAAAATTACAAGTTAACGGATCAATTCGCGGCACCGGTTTTTGTATCGGTACCAGCTGTATCAGTTCTTGGCCTTCGGGCGCGGTTACTTCGGTTAGTAATACCGACACGACTTTGACTATTTCTCCTACGACCGGCGCTGTGGTTGCTTCGTTAAATTTAGGTAAAGCCAACACCTGGACAGGGGCGCAAACTTTCAATGCTACTTCCAGTTTTGCCACTTCCAGCTTCCCGGGATCAGGTATTTGGAATGCTGCCGGCAACGTCGGGATTGGCACGACGAATCCAACAAATGTTTTGGATGTCATAACGGGAGCAGCGGGGACTTATGGAAATTATGCTCAAATCAGGACATCCGGGAGCACTGCCTATCAAGGCGGGTTGTTTATTACCAATGAGGCAACTCAAGGAACTAATCACACTTCTCTTAAGATTACCTCCGCTTTTAATGATAGTATTAATGCCACTGCCAGAATCGGTTTTGTAAATAATTCCGTCACTGAAACTTATCTAAACAGCGGCCCGGCGATAGAATTGAGATATGCGGGGAATATTTTGCTTGCAGAGAGCGGTACCGGCAACGTCGGCATCGGCACGACTAATCCCACCACTAAGCTTTATGTTGCCGGCAACACTTCCTTAGCCAGTGGTAATTTCTCGGTTGATACGTCCGGTAATGTCACCGCGCAGTCTTTGGTTGATTTAGCTAATTCCAATTATTTAATTGATCCTTCTAACGCCACTACTTCCATCAATGTTGCCGGAGCGATTGTTGGCGGTTCCTTAAATCTTAACCGAGGTGATGGCGTTATGCATGACTTAACACTCACTCAAGACGAATCTCTTGTTTATGGTAAACTTTGTTTGGGCGGTATTTGCCGGAACACCTGGCCGGTACCGACTGCCACCACAAATTATACTTTACGCGGTCTTGGCACCGGTTGGGTGGCGGCGAGCAATTTGTATAACAATGGCACTAATATCGGCATCGGCACGACTACGCTGACTTATAAGCTTAACGTCGGCGGTGACGTCGGAGCCACCAGTTTTGTCTACACCTCCGATCGTAATCTGAAAAAAAATATTAAAACTTTAGATGGTGCTTTGGATAAAATTTTGAAATTGCGCGGCGTTTCCTTTAATTGGAAAGATAATAATAAACCGAGTGTCGGTTTGATTGCTCAGGAAGTAGAACAAGTTTTTCCGGAACTGGTAACCGGTAATGAGGTTAAAGGCGTCCAGTACGGCAATCTCGTCGCTCCGTTAATTGAAGCGGTTAAGGCGCAGCAGCAAGAGATAAAAAATCAAGATCTGACCATCCAGGCGCAGCAGGAACAGATTGACGGTCTCAATGTCCGCTTGCACGCTTTAGAAATAGAAAAATAAAATTATATGGAAAACAAAACTATCAATCAGGCGAAAATGAAAAGAAAATTAAAAATAGGTTTTTTTGTTTTCGCTTTATTTGCGATTATCGCTTTAACGGCCTGGGCAGCAATTGCCATCAATCAGCGATTGTCCGATAAAACCAAACAAATTGCCGGCAATGGCGTTAATTACGAAGTTTCTACCAGTACCAAGGATGCGAAAACGGAAATCGTCAAGACTAATCCGGTGGTTAATAATGAAGTCATGACCGCCTCGGGAGTCCAAGCCAAGAATGATGTTACGCCGATGTCTCCGTCCGGTCCTCGTGTTACCGATCCGATAAATACCGATTTGCCGGCCGGTGTCATCAATTTGACGGTTAATTCTGCCGGCTTTTCTCCTAATGAATTTACGGTCAAGGCCAATGAACCGGCGACTATCGCTTTAACTTCAACCGATGAAGCAACGACGCATCGATTGACTTTTGACGATCTTTCTTTGTCGGCGGTTTCTATCGGCGTTATCGCCAAAGAAACTCGGGCGATTACTTTTAAAGCGCCGGCTGCCGGCAAATACCCTTTCCATTGCGGCCTTCCCGGCCACGCCGCTATCGAGAATGGTTTGATGATCGTTAAATAAGCTCTTGTTTATTGGTTGATAAATATTGCTCCGACTTTTTGCTTGTGCTATAATATTTCTATTAATGTTTTCTTTTAATTATTAAGATATTTTATTATGTTAACTACGAAGCGGCGACCATCTCGCCTGATTGGCGAGAGCCAGCGCTTCTCGCGCACCTCTATGAAAAAATCTTCAGTCGGTCCCTTGCTGGCCGTGCTTGTTTTAATCGTGCTTGCGGCCATTTATGGCTATATGTATTATCAGGTCAACCGCCAGCAGAAAAAAATGGACACTTTACAAACTACGATTGCCAAAGATTCGCAGACTGTTTCCAGTGTTGTCAGCTTTATCAACACCAGTCTAGCCAATGCTCAGAAAAAATAATTAGCGCTCCTCAGCCGAAGCCGCTTCTTTGAGCGCTTGGCGAAAGAGAACAAAATAAAAAATATATGAAAAAAGAATTAGTTTTTCCCTTGATTGCCGGTTTAATTTTAGGCGTCTTGGTCATGTTGTTCTTGCAGCTTAACTCTAAGCTCAACGGCAATGCCACCCGCCTCACCGCCTTAGAACAGGCGACAAACTCCAACACCCAGGCCGTTTCCGAGATTGTCAGCTTTATTAATCAGGCTACCGGCAAGAATGGCGCCGCTGCCGCCAATGGTACCGCCACCCAGACCCCGGCTAACACTCCGGCTCAATAATCTTATTTGCAGAAATCAAAAGAATGTTACAAAACGCCCATTTTATGGGCGTTTTGATTAATGGTAATATTTTTAAATCCGCCATTATGGACGGGGCTGAGGAATTTATTTTCTGTTTTTTTACTTTTTTGCCTGTGCTATAATAAAAATATAGCTTTATCTTTATGAATAAAACCGAAGCGCGGGAACGCCTGGAAAAATTAAAAAAAGAAATTGATTATCATCGCCGTGAATATCATGTTTTTGATCGGGAAACGATTTCTCCGGCTGCCCTGGATACTCTAAAAAATGAATTATTCCGTTTAGAAAATGAATTTCCCGAATTGATTACGCCGGATTCGCCGACTCAGCGCGTCGGCGGGGAAGCCTTGGCAAAATTTAAAAAGGTGATGCATAATCGGCCGATGATTTCTCTTTACGATGCTTTTTCCGAAGAAGATATGCGCGCCTGGGTTCAACGGAATGAAAATTATTTGCCCGCAATTTCGTCCTCTCAAACCGCTAAAGCCATTAATTATTATTGTGAATTAAAACTCGACGGCCTGGCTTCCAATCTGCGCTATGAACGTGGTTTTTTCGTCCAAGGCGCCACTCGCGGCGACGGCAAAGTCGGTGAAGATATCACGGCTAATTTAAGAACGATTGAAAGTTTGCCTTTGCGTCTGCGCCGTCCGGAAGCGGAAGAACTAAAAAATATCGGTTTGACGCCAGCCGCCATTACCGCTTTTTATCATTTGTTAGATGATGGTATTATCGAAGTCAGAGGGGAAACGATTATGTCTAAAAAGACTTTGACGGCTTTAAATAAGCTTTATGGACAAATCGGCAAGCCATTGCTCGCCAATACTCGCAACGGCGCCGCCGGTTCTTTGCGCCAGTTAGATCCGCGAGTGGCGGCGGAACGAAAATTGGATTTTTATGCTTATGACCTGATTCTCGGTGATTACGAACGCGGTGAAATTATACCGACTCGAGCCGGCGCCGATATTTTGGTGGAACTCTTAGGTTTTAAGCGCGTCCGTTATAATCAAATCGCGGCAAATTTGGAGGCGGTTTTTGCTTTCCAAAGGAAATGGGAAAAACAGCGGGAAACTTTGCCTTTCGGCATTGATGGCGTAGTAGTTAAATATGATGACTTAAAACTCTGGCCGCTTCTCGGTACGGTGGGCAAAGCGCCGCGTTATGAAATGGCATATAAATTTTCCGCCGAACAAGCGACGACTAAGCTTTTAGATATCATCTGGCAGGTTGGTCGGACCGGCGTTTTGACCCCGACGGCGGTCTTGGAACCGGTTAAGGTCGGCGGCGTTACTGTCGGCCGCTCCACTTTGCATAATTTGGACGAAATCAGGCGTTTAGGCCTGCGCTTGGGCGATACGGTAATTATTGAACGGGCCGGCGACGTTATTCCCAAGGTAGTTTCTGTTTTAGTTAATCTTCGCTCCGGCCGGGAAAAAGAAATCGCCGCTCCCAAAGCTTGCCCTCGTTGCGGACAGGCGGTAAAAAGAGAAGGCGAAGCAGTCGCCTATCGCTGTTTGAATAAAAATTGTTATGCCGTCGCCTTGCGCCGTTTGTCTCACTTCGCCTCCAAATCCGCTTTGGATATTGAAGGCTTGGGTCCGAAGATTGTTGAACAATTAGTCGATGTTGGTTTATTGGAAGACGTGGCTGATATTTTTGCCTTGCGCCAGGAAGATTTAATCGGCTTGGAAGGCTTTGCCGAAAAGAAAGCTGAGAAGCTGATTGCCGCTATCATGGCCAGAAAACAGCCGCCGTTAGCCCGCTTTATCTTTGCTCTCGGTATTCTCCATATTGGTGAAGAAAGCGCGCAGACCGTGGCCGAAGCAATCAGCCGGCGATTGACTGGAAAAAAATATTCGCCCTTGGCTTTTTTGTCGGCTATCAAGCTGATGACTGAAGCCGAGTGGGCAGAATTAGCCGACATTGGTCCGATTGTAGCACAGAGTTTATTTTCTTTCTGGCAAGAAAAAGAAACTAAAGATTTAATGGCGAAATTTGAACGTTTGGGTGTAATTTTAATGGCGCCGGTGCCGGCAAGCGGTTCTTTACAAGGGAAGACCTTCGTTTTAACCGGAACTTTGGCCGGTTTGACAAGACAGGAGGCAAAAGATAAAATTAAAGCCAGAGGCGGCAAAACCAAGGAAAGTGTGAGCCGCCTGCTTGATTATATTATTGTCGGTGCTGAGCCTGGTTCTAAATACAAAGAAGCAAAGAAATTGGGCGTCAAAATTTTGAATGAAACGGAATTTCTAAAATTAATTAATAATTAAAAAACACCCCTTCCGCAAGGGAAGAGGCGCTTTTTCCAGAATCAGGAACCGACATCCGATAATTGCTTTCATTATATAAAGTCCACCTTCAAATGTCAACTTACTTGTTTAAATTTTTTTAACTTTTTTAGAACAGAATTATGCAATTTTTACCCGCCGACATCCAGCATATTGCCGATTTAGCCCGCTTAGACCTAATGCCGGTCGAGCTGGCATCTTATGGTACTCAGTTATCAGATATTACCGGTTATATTGATCAATTGAAAATTGTTTCTGCTCAAACTATTAATAATACAGCCCCGTCTTTAACTAATGTTTGGCGGGAAGATAAAGTGCAAGCCTGGAATCCGGAAGAGAACTGGCAGGCTTTATCTCAGGGAGAATTAGAAGCGGGTTTGATAAAAGTAAAGCGAGTTTTATAAATATGGATGGCAAGATGTTGACAATCGCTCAAGCCAAAGAAAAATTAGATCAGGGTCAGATGAGCGCCGTTGAATTGACGCGCGCCTGCCTGCATACGATTGAAGTGTTTAATCCTGAATTAAACGCTTGTTTATCCGTGGATGAAGCCGGAGCTTTGGCCGCGGCGGAAAAAGCCGATAAGCGCCGGCGCGCCGGTGAGTGCGGGGATTTATTGGGCATCCCCTATCTGGCCAAAGATATTTTGATGACTAAAGGTTTGCGTACGACTGCCGCTTCCAAAATTTTAGAGAATTATATCGCTCCTTATAATGCGACTGTTATCAGGCGTCTGCAAGACGCCGGGGCGGTGCTGCTGGGCAAAACTAATTTAGATGAATTTGCCCACGGTTCTTCCACGGAAAACTCTGCTTTCGGGCCGACTAAAAATCCTTGGGATTTGAGCCGCGTTCCGGGCGGTTCATCCGGTGGCAGTGCTGCGGCGGTAGCGGCCGGTATGTGCCTTTTCGCACTCGGTACCGATACCGGCGGTTCTATCCGTCAGCCGGCCAGTTTTTGCAACCTTGTCGGCTTGAAACCGACCTATGGCCGCGTTTCCCGTTTTGGTCTATTATCTATGGCCTCTTCTACCGACACGATCGGACCTTTAACTCATACCGTTGAAGACGCCGCCAGAGTTCTCTCGGTTATTTCCGGAGGTGATCATAGGGATGCCACTACTTTATCCGAAGATATCCCCGATTATAATCTTGATTTGGAAAAAGGGATTAAGGGTTTGCGCATCGGCGTTGTTCGCGATTATTTGGATAACAGTTTAGATGCTCGTATTCATGCCGCTATTTTGGCTACGTTAAAATCATTTGAACGCGCCGGCGCGGAAATAGTGGAAATTAATCTGCCTTATAATAAATATAGTGTTCCGATTTATTATGTCATTACACCGAGCGAACTTAGTTCTAATCTGGCTCGTTTTGATGGAATCGGCTGGGGCGTTTCTCAGTCGAATGCCGAGAATCTCCTGTCTTTCTATAAAGTGAATCGCGGGCGTGGTTTCGGTCCGGAAGCAAAGCGGCGGATTATGCTCGGCACCTTCGCGCTTAGCGCCGGTTATGCCGAAGCTTATTATCAGAAAGCTCAGGCCGTCAGAACCTTGATTAAAGAAGATTTCCACCGGGCTTTTCAGAAAGTTGATATTATTTTAGCGCCGACTTCGCCTCATTCAGCCTTTAAATTGGGAGCGAAAGTTAATGATCCTTTAGCGATGTATCTGGAAGATATTTATTTATGCGGAGCTTCTCTGGCCGGTTTGCCGGCCATTTCGGTTCCTGCCGGCTTTATTATTGAAGAAGGGCGGGAATTACCGTTCGGTTTGCAGCTGATCGGTTCGGAAAAACAAGAGATAACTGTCTTGCGCGCCGCTCGCGCCCTGGAAAAGATTAATAATTATTTTGAGCGCCAGCCTCGATTTTAGGCCGGAGCTTTATAAATTCCTATGGAAGCGAAGAAATCCATTAAAATTATCGCCCTGGTTGCGATTATCGCCGTAATTATTTTTTTATTGGTCGTCGGTCTCAATCTCCATCTTGATTCAAAAGGAGAACGGGCGGCGGCGCCGATAGCGGAAAAAGAGCTTGTTGCCGATAATAGCCAGAGTTATACTGCCGCTAATTTGCCGGTTATTAATGATGATGATTTTACTTCCGGCAAACATGAAGGCGCTCTGTCCATTATCGTCTACGAAGATTACGCCGATCGTTTCAGTGCCGATTTGGATGCTTCCTTAATTAAAGCACAGGCTGAATTTGGAGATAAAATTGAATTTGCTTATCGTCCTTTTAATGCCAATAATTCCAGTTTATCCGATGAGAGCGCCATCGCTGTCCGCTGTGCCGCTGATAGCGGGAAGGGAACTGAATTCCGCCAAAAGATTTTGGCCGCTGTTAAAGATAATAAATCTAATCCTGATAATTTTGTTGCTTGGGCTGAGGAATTGGGGATTAATAAAGCTGATTTCCAAAGTTGCTTGACTAATCCTGAAAAAAAGGGAAAAATAGAGGAGGTCGCGGCGGCGGCGGAAAATTTTTCTGTCTATGGCGCCCCTACGATTTTTATCGGTGATGAAATGATTGTCGGCGCCCGGCCGTATGATACTTATACCGATTCTAACAATGATCAAGTTGAGGGTTTAAAACAAGTAATTGCCAGACAATTAAAATAAAAGGCTATTCAATAGCATTTTTGGAGAGGTCGCATAGTGGTCGATTGCGCTCGCTTGGAAAGCGGGTATACCTTCACCGGTATCGAGGGTTCGAATCCCTCTCTCTCCGCAGATTGTCAATATCATCGTTGACGCAACAATTAGCTAGGATTTCAAAGGGTTCTTTGAATTTAATCTTAGCTAATTTTTTGTTTTCAATAGACGAGTTCCAAAGTATGTTTGAGAGCATTTTTCTTTTGTCGTCTAAAGATACTTTGAAAAATGCTTTTTTCATAAGTTTTGGGGCTAAAAAGAATTTTTTAGTGAGTTCCAAAGTTTCTTCGGTCAAAACTACTTCCTGCCCATTTTCCAGTTTTTTCAGAGCCTCGTTTAGATTTTTGATTTCGTTTTTAATATTCGTTTCTCTAGCTTCATAATTCTGTTTATCAATGGTCTTATCTAATAGCAGATTAAACAATTCCTCTTTTCTATTCTCCCGTCTTTTAATCTCGCTTAATAAATTAGTCTTTGCCTCTAAATATTCCTGCCTATCAGGATTATTATTAATCATTAATTCTTTAGTATTGTGATACATCATTTCTACCTTGTCCTCGTCGATAGTTATATAGTCAAAAATATTACCTAGAGTTTTAATGGCTTCATCTTCTCTTAGATAATGATTATGTTCAGAACATCCACCTTTTCCATTGGTGCAATAATAATAGACATATTTTTTCTTTTTTCTTGAAGCCGTCAGCAGACAACCGCATTTAGCACAAGTCATTAGCCCTCTAAAAGGGAAATATTTTCTTTTCTTCTTGGGATGCTGTTTTTCGAGCATTACCTTTTGGCAGTCCTCGTATAGCTTTCTAGAGATAATTGTTTCGTGCTTGCCTGGATATTCTTTCCCGTGAAATATCATCGTGCCACAATAGAACGGGTCATTAATTAGCTTGTATATTTTGCTCTTATGATATTTAACATTACCTCGGCTTCTGAATCCCTCATCAAACATCTGATTAGCCAATTCTTTCATCGTGTAGTTTCCCGTAGCATATAGTTTAAATATCTTCTTGATATATCTGGCTCTAACTTTATCAATTCCAATTCCGCCCTTACCGTCGTTTAGATAACCAATAGGGGCAAAGTTAGGCCATAACCCTTTCTCAATTTTAGTTTGAATGCCTCGTTTAACATTCTTTGATAAGTCTAAAATATACTGATTAGCCATTGAGCCCTCAATATTAAGCAGAAGAACATTATCACTTGGCAGATACTGCTTGTCGCTCGTTTGGATAGCCTTAATCTTGCCCTGTTGAAGCAACCATTGGATTTTTCCGCTATCTATCGGATTACGAGAGAGGCGGTCAATTTTCCAACAAATAATGCCATAGTCTTCAGAACTATTATTTTCTAACAGTTTAACCATTTCCAAAAATAGCGGTCGGTTATTGGGCAACTTAGCTGATTTGCTTTCGGTATAGGTTAAGGCAATATCTAGCCCCAGATTAGAGGCCAGTTTATTCATTTCTGAAACTTGGCTCTCAAGCGAGAGGATTTGTTTGCTCTTATCTTCGGAAGACTTGCGAGCATAGAGGATGTATTTCATATAATTTCTAATTAGCTGTTCTTTTTAACAAGGATAACCATTAATTTTTATTGGCATTTTTAGTTTTTCTGCTGTTGTGTGCGTATAGTCAAGTTAATATATAGTATGTAATCGGGCCGGCCGCATTTTCCTTTTTCGGCTCCCCCTACGGGCGATCCGCCAAAAAAGGAAAACGCAGCCGGCCATATCTTCACTCTAACAAACCAGAGTTCCCGAAAGTTCCGGGGTAAATTTATGGGAACTTTCTATCAAAAATGCCAATGATTTTATTGTTTTATGATACCTTATTGCAATTCCGCAAAATTCCATAGAAGATTTAGCGGAACTTTTTACCATTGTTTATTTAATACTATCAGAACGATATTGGACAAAGTTTAGTCAAAGATTTAGGTCAAGAAATTGACCATATTTTGTTTAATATTACCAAGCCGACTTACAGGAAACTTCACCTGAATATTTACCTGTAGACTATAATAAAACAGGATTTGACCAACTTTGACCGAAAGAATGGTCAAAGTTATGAAAAATGCTACATTTTCTTATTCTTGACAAGTATTGACTGATATGCTATAATATGTCTATTAGAATAGTTCGTTGAAAAATAAGGTTAAATTTGATTAATTACCAAGTTTGTCTAAAAACTGGCGAATTTAGTAATTAATCAAATACTAAAAATAATCTTTAAAAATAGGAATCATGAAAAAAAAGAAAACCGTATTATTCGCCAATGAAGAAATTGTAATTGCTCACATAGTTAGCGTAAAAGCTTACGAAAGAGACTATAAAAACTATGTTGAAGTAAAAACTGCCACCAGGGAGTATATTGAAGAATTTTCTGACGAAAATTGTTCAGGAGCTCTTAGGCGTTCCATCTCAACAGATTTTCTTTTTGGTGGTTCAAGCTCAGAAAGAGAGCAAAGCTTGAAGAAATTTGAGTTAGCACAACAGTCTTTACTTGAAAAAACAAAAAAAAGATACAATGAAATGTTGAATCTTTTATAATTTTTTCTGCAAAATCTTTTAAGGAAGCCATAAAACAGCTTCCTTTTTTATTTGTCCAAAGCTATAATATCAACAACTTTATTATTAATGAGCGTTCCAATATGATACCAAGCTCTCCGCGTAAAAAAATTACAGCACAAAGTGCTGTAATTTTTTTATTTGTCGAGCCGGGGTTCGAACAGGTTGGAAGCGAGCAAGGACTGAGGTCGGAAGACCGAAGGACGAAGCGAGTGTCGGACGAAGCT
>CAZIHD010000026.1:0-11626 GCA_964539015.1 uncultured Gammaproteobacteria bacterium | reverse complement strand
AGCTGGAACATAAGCGCCGTTTATCGGCGATGGGTCCCGGCGGTTTGACCAGGGAGCGCGCCGGCTTTGATGTCCGCGATGTCCATTCTACCCACTACGGCCGTATTTGTCCGATTGCTACACCGGAAGGCCCGAATATCGGCTTAGTCGGCCATTTGGCCAGTTATGCACGTTTGAATAGTTATGGCTTTTTAGAAACTCCTTATCGCCGCGTGAAGCACGAAAAAACCGGCAGCCGCCTGACCGATGAAATTGTTTATATTGATGCTTTTGAAGAAGAAAAATATATCACCGCCGATGCGACGATTCCGACCGATACCGAAGGCCGTTTTACGGTCAGCCGCTTTGAAGTGAGAAAATTTGGACAGCCGGGGATGGAAGAAGTTAATAAAATTGATTTTGTCGGCGTCGCGGCTAACCAGATTATTTCTATCGCCACTTCCTTGATTCCTTTCATGGAGCATAATGACGGCCAGCGCTCCTTAATGGGTACGAATATGCAGCGCCAGGCAGTGCCGCTGGTTAAGACGGAAGCTCCGATTGTCGGTACCGGCGTTGAAGCCAGAGCCGCCCGCGATAGCGGCCATGTTATTATTTCCAAAGAAGACGGCGTGGTCGTTAAATCCGATGCCGCCAATATTGAAGTGGAAAACAAGAAGGGGCAGATCGTTAAATATACTTTGAATAAATTTTTACGCTCCAATTCTTCCACTTGTATCAATCAGCATCCTTTGGTTACGGTTGGCGATAAAGTTAAAGCCGGACAAATTATGTCTGACGGCCCCTCGATTGATAATGGTGAATTATCTCTTGGCCGCAACGTCCTCGTCGCTTTCATGACTTGGGACGGTTATAATTATGAAGATGCCGTTATTATTTCCGAACGCTTAGTTAAAGAAGATGTTTATTCTTCCATCCATATCGAAAATTATACCATCGATGTCCGCGACACCAAGCTCGGTCCGGAAGTTATCACCAATGATATTCCCAACATCAGTGAGGAAAAGCTGAAAAATTTGGATGAAGACGGCATTATCCATATCGGCGCCGAAGTTTCTTCCGGCGATATTCTTGTCGGTAAAATTACGCCGAAAGGAGAAACCACTCTTTCCGCAGAAGAAAAATTGCTCCGGGCGATTTTTGGCGAAAAGGCCAAAGACGTCCGCGACTCTTCTTTATATCTCGAACACGGCGAACACGGCAAAGTGGTGGATGTGAAGATTTTTTCCCGCGAAGAAGGGGATAAGCTGTCGGCCGGCGTTTTGAAATCAATCCAAGTGTCGGTCGCCAATCTCCGCAAGATTCAAGTCGGTGATAAGGTTTCCGGCCGCCATGGTAATAAAGGCGTTATTTCTAAAGTCGTACCGGCCGAAGATATGCCTTATATGGAAGACGGCACGCCGATCGATATCATCTTATCGCCTTTAGGTATTATTTCTCGTATGAACTTGGGGCAGTTATTGGAAACTCATCTCGGTTTCGCCGCCCATAAGCTCGGTTATCGAGTAGCTACTCCGGCTCTAAACGGCATTACCGAAGATCAAATTATCAGCGAGTTAAGAAAAGCAGGCTTGCCGGAAAACGGTAAAGTTACTCTCTATGACGGCCGCACCGGCGTTCCTTTTGATCATCAGATTACCGTCGGTTATAAATATGTCTTGAAATTAAACCACATGGTTGAAGATAAGATCCACCAGCGTTCTATCGGTCCTTACTCTTTAATTACACAGCAGCCTTTAGGCGGTAAAGCTCAATTCGGCGGCCAGCGTTTCGGAGAAATGGAAGTCTGGGCCTTAGAAGGCTACGGAGCCGCTCATACTTTGCAGGAGATGCTTACGATCAAATCCGATGATGTGCCCGGCCGCAGCAAAGCTTATGAAGCGATTATTAAAGGAGAGGAAATTGAAAAATTGAACGTCCCGGAATCATTCAATGTCTTGATCCGCGAACTTAAAGGTCTGTGTTTGAGCGTGGAATTACTCGGCGGCAGCAGCGGCCAGCCCGCTTCCGAAGTCGAAACCGAACTTGATTTGGAAGAAAAAAAAGATCCTCGCTATGAATATGACAAACCGGAAATAGTTGCCGTCGATGATCGGGTAGACGCTCCGGAAGTTTCCGTTAAAGAATAATTTCTTTAGTAAAGAAAAGATTAATCAATCCATATAATATGCTGAATCCAATTAAAACCAGCGATTTTGACGCCATCCGCCTGAAACTCGCTTCGCCCGAGGAAATTCTTTCTTGGTCGCACGGCGAAGTAACGCGTCCGGAAACTATCAATTATCGCACGCAGAAACCGGAAAAGGACGGCTTATTCTGCGAGAAGATTTTCGGTCCGACTAAAGACTGGGAGTGCGCCTGCGGCAAATATAAAAAGATCCGCTATAAGGGCATCGTTTGCGATAAATGCGGCGTGGAAGTAACGCGCAGTATTGTTCGGCGGGAACGCATGGGCCACATCAATTTACAGATCCCCTGTACCCATATTTGGTTTTTGCGCGGCATTTCTTCCAAAATCGGCTTATTATTAAATCTCGGCATTCAGTCTCTGGAAAAAGTTATTTATTTTGCCAGTTTTATCGTTACCGATGTTGATGAAGATTTGAAAGAAAAAGCGATGGAGCAGATTAAGAGCGAACATAAGTCTAAGCATAAGAGCATCGAGAATGAATTTGCGCAGCAAGCGAAGCAAGCTCAGGATAGCCGAGCCGAACTTTTGCAAGCGGGCAAGACTAAAGCGGAAGCGGAAAGTACTTTAGCCGCCAAATTAAAAGATTTGACCAAGGAGCGCGACGGCAAATTTGAACAATTGGAAGAAGATTTTACTCAGGTCACCAAGGAATTAAAAGAACTTAAGCCGCTGCTTATCTTATCTGAACATCAATATCAGAATTTAAGCTTAAAATTCGGCCATCTTTTTGAAGCCGGTATCGGCGCGGAAGCGATCCGCCATCTTTTAGAACGCATTGATTTGGAAAAGAGCGTTAATAAAGTGGAGGAAAAATTAAAAGACGCCGTTGATTCTAAGCGGGATAAGTTGATTAAGCGCTTAAAACTCCTGAAGAGTTTCCGTAATAATAATTTGCGTCCGGAGTGGATGATTTTGAATGTTTTACCGGTTGTACCGCCGGATTTGCGCCCGATGGTTGCGCTGGATGGCGGTCGTTTTGCCGCTTCTGATTTAAATGATCTTTATCGCCGAGTCATCAATCGTAATAATCGTTTGAAACAATTGACTGATTTAAATGCGCCGGAAGTAATCTGCCGCAATGAAAAGCGCATGCTTCAGGAAGCAGTCGATGCCTTGATTGATAATTCCGCCCGCCATACTAAGACTGTGACGGCTTCGACCGGACAGAAACGCCAATTAAAATCTTTGGCTGACGGCCTTAAAGGCAAACAAGGGCGTTTCCGTCAAAATTTATTAGGTAAGCGCGTCGATTATTCCGGCCGCAGCGTTATCGTGGTTAATCCGAAATTGAATCTTGATCAGTGCGGTTTGCCGAAGATCATGGCGCTAGAATTATTTAAACCTTTTATTATCAGTCAGCTTATTAAGCGGGAGATCGTCCATAATGTCCGCAGCGCTTCCCGTTATATTGAAGCCGGACATGATGAGGTCTGGGATATTTTGGAGGAAACGGTTAAAGAGGCTTACGTTTTGTTAAATCGTGCTCCGACTCTGCATCGTTTGGGTATCCAGGCGTTTAAACCGGTTTTGATTGAAGGTAAAGCTATCCAGATTCATCCTCTTGTTTGTACCGCTTTTAACGCCGATTTTGACGGCGATCAGATGGCCGTGCATGTTCCGCTGACTAAAGAAGCAAAACATGAAGCGGCCACCATTATGCTGTCTTCTCATAATCTTTTGAAGCCGGCCACCGGCGATCCGATTGTTGCTCCGGCTCAGGATATCGTCTGGGGTACTTATTATATTACCTTGGAGGATCAAGCGCAGAAAAATAAGCCGGATCAAGAATTAAAACATTTTTATGATGATCAAGATGCGTTGCGCGCTTATGATCACGGCATGGTTTCTTTGAATGAGCCGGTAATCGTTAAGATTAACGGCCAGCGCTTGCGCACTAACGTCGGCCGGATCATTTTTAATCAGATTTTGCCGGAAAAATTGCGCTATATTAATGAAGTTGTCGGCAAGAGCAAGCTTAAAGATCTGATTCGAGAATGTTTGCGTCTTTATTCTGAAGAAGAAACCGTTAAATTTATTGATAATTTGAAAAACAAGAGTTTTGCTTTCATTACTAAATCAGGTTTATCCTGGGGTTTCGGTGATTTGCCGAAATTGCCGGAGAAAGATCGCCTGATTGAAGAAGCGAATAAAAAAGTTGATTTGATCCAAGAGCAATATGAAGAAGGTTTGCTGACCGAAAGCGAGCGTTATGCCAAGGTAATTGAAGAATGGACGAATACGAAAGATAAAATTGCCGATATCTGTAAACAAGGTTTGATCGGCATTCTGCCGGTTTATTCCATGATTGATTCCGGCGCCCGCGGTTCTTGGGCGCAGCCGGTGCAGATTCTCGGCATGAAAGGCTTGGTAACTTCGCCTTCCGGCGCCATCATCGAATTGCCGGTTAAGGGTAATTTCAAAGAAGGTTTTGGCGTTTTGGAATATTTCATTTCCACCCACGGCGTCCGCAAAGGTTTATCGGATACGGCCTTGAGAACGGCCAACGCCGGTTATCTTACCCGCCGTTTAATTGATGTTTCTCAAGATGTTATTGTAACCGAAGATGATTGCGGCGATAAGACGGGCGCCTATTATACTTTAGCCGAAACAGAAAAATCCGGGGAAGATTTTTATAAGAAAATTATCGGCCGTTATCTTGCCCAGGATTTATTGGATGATAAAGGCAAAGTTCTAGTCAAAGCTGGAGCGCTGGTTAATGAAGATTTATCTAAAGAATTTAAAGCCAAAGGCATTAAGGCTTTGCATCTTCGTTCTGTCCTCGGCTGCCATCTGCATAAAGGTGTCTGTGCCAAGTGTTATGGTTGGGATCTGGCTTACAATAAGGAAATAAAGCTCGGTTCTGCGGTCGGTATTATCGCCGCTCAATCTATCGGCGAACCGGGCACGCAGTTGACGATGCGTACCTTCCACACCGGCGGTGTCGCCGGCCAGGATGATATTACCCAAGGTCTGCCGCGCGTAGAAGAAATTTTTGAAGCGCGCAGTCCGAAGAAGAAAGCTTTGATTGCCGATGTCGCCGGCAAAGCCAAGATTGAATTCGCTCAGAAGACGATTAAAGATCAAGATGGTAAGGATATCGTCGTCGCTAATCCGCAAGCTAAAATTTTAAGCATTGTTTATAAGGGTAAAGATCAGGAAAAATATTATTTTTCCGAAAAAATTAATGAAATGAAATTAGCTTCCGGCACGACAGCTAAAGACAAGAAGAAATTGACCGTTTCCGTCTTGGTCAAAGAAGGCGATAAAGTCGCCAAAGGCACAGAATTATTCCGAGTCGGCGGCGAAAGCGTAACTGCCAAGAGCGCCGGCATCGCGGCGGTTAATGATAAATATATCAGCTTGGCCAAGGATGTGGAAAAGGTTAAAGAATTTTCTATCTTAAAAGGTACGATGCTGATGGTTAAAGACGGTGATTTAGTAGAGAAGGGCACGCAATTAACCGAGGGCAGCTTGGATTTGCGCGAGCTTTATAAATTAAAAGGAGAGCTGGAAACTCAGAAATATATTATTCGGGAAATTCAATACGTTTATTCTTCCCAGGGGCAGCCTTTGAATGATAAGCATGTCGAAATTATTGCCCGGCAAATGTTTTCCCGCTATTTAATTAAGGATCCGGGCGATACAGCGATGCTGCCTGGAGAAACTGTAGAGACGGAAGTTTTTGCCCACGCTAATCTGGGCGTTAAAGTTTTGGCCAAAGGAGAAAGATTGTTGATGGGTATTACCAAAGCTTCTTTAACTACCGACAGTTTCTTATCCGCTGCTTCCTTTCAAGAAACGCCCAGGGTTTTAATCGAGGCGGCCGTTAACGGCAAGATTGATTATTTGGAGGGGCTTAAAGAAAACGTGATTATCGGTTGCTTGATTCCGGCCGGAACCGGCTATAAAGGTAAAAAAGTTAGAGATGAATATGAACAGATTCAGCCGCAAATAGAAAAGAAAAAAGCTTAATTTTTTTCGATTGTTTATTTTAAAAATCTCCCCTTTCTCGGGGAGATTTTTAGTTTTTGGCTGTTAATTTTATGAGAATCTAGTATAATGGAAAGGTGTTTATCCGATTCGATCGGTTAATTCTTGATTTTGCCTATTTATGCTTGCATGGAAAAGAAAAATAAGATTATTTTGGCTGATATTATTAGGTTTAATCCTGATTTTTTGTGTTTATCAAACCGTATCGCCGACCGGTTCTTGGACTTGTCATCAAGATTTTTCCGCGCCGGCGGCCAGATTAAAAGGACAGTCTTGCCTTGGTTTGCCTTCGCCGGCCGAACGGGTAGCCGCCGGTCAGCACAATCCTTTATTGATGCTGGCCGATCCGATTTATTTTTCGGTTTTTAGTCCGCGGGCTTTTACAAAAGCGGAAGTGGAAATCATCTACCGCCCTCATCTTAGTTCTTCCACGCCTATATTTGAAAGCGGTTTTTTGGCAGATAAAAAATTATGGCGTTATCGGCTCGAGCCGGTTTATAATATATGGCTGGAGCAGGGATTTTCCGGCTGGCCGGAATTGACTGCCGGCCAGCTTCATCTTTTTCAGCGCCAAGCGCGATTTTCGTCCGTAGATGAATTTTTAAAAGCTTGGCGGGAACAAGGAACCCGCTTATGCGCTACAAAAAATTGTTTAGCCGTCTATAATATCAGTTTGGCCGATTTTCCGCCGGCCTTAGATTTAAATTCCTTGTCTCAAGAATCCGGAGAAACCGTTTTTCCTTACACTCTCCGCGGCGCCCATCAGTTTTATTTTTATTTACCGACCGCCGGTTTGCATTTAGCCGGTGCAATTATCGATCGCAACGAAAATAAAGATCGGGACGCGGCGGAAGTTTTAATTTTTTCCGGTCAACGGCAAGTTGCTTCGTTTGATTTTCCGGATAACCGCAATCAACGTGAAGAAAGCGGCGATATCAGCTCGCCCCAGGCTTTTCAAATTTCACGTTCCGACTTGCCGGCCGGGCTTTATCGCCTGGAATTGCGAGCTAATGATGATTTGCTGTTCTCCGGCTTAAAAATTAATTCTCTCCAATTTGCGGCTATCAATAAGCTGGCGGTTATCGGCCAGGAACCGGTTGATCTGATTACCGACGCTCCTTATTTGCAGATAAAGACTTGGGATCCCGCTTCTTTACAGACAATTTCTTTCGGCGGTACGGATTTAAAAATAAAAGAAATCTATCATCAGTATGAAATTAAGAGCCAGCGTCCAGGTTGGCAAAAAATAAGTTCGCCGCGAGGCGGTTTAATTTTAGAAAATAGCGGCGTATTGGCGGCGACGCCAGCGGCCTTAATTAATCCCGACTATCCGCGCTTGGATCGTTTTGCTCCTTTGTCGGAACAGTTAGATTTTGTCTTGGCGGATTATCAGCCGGCGCAAATTTTAACCGATGGCTGGCTGCGCACTAAATTAGAATTTGACGCTGCCGGCTTATATCGGGAAAAAAATAGATATAGTTTAATTTTTTCCGTTCCGGGGCTGCAATTAGATAACGGCGCCGGCGGTTTTGTGGAGATTAAAGAGATTAATCTTCATTTTTCCGGTAAAAATTTGCTGACTAAGCTTAAAGAGATTATTTTTAAGAAATAAGATGATTAAAAAAATAAAAAATTATTTTCCCGCCATCATGCAAGAAGTCTTTTATTTTCTCAGCGCGTTGCTGCTGTTGGGTGCTTGTTTGGAAATTTTTTTGCCTGGCATTTTTATTCTATATTTTAATGTTTCCGGCTTAGCTGTCGGCTGGCTCGCGGCGGCCTTAATTTTATTATTTTCGGCGCCGATTAAAAAAGGATGACAATAACCGCTGTCCATCTTGTTTTTGTTTGATAAGTTTTATGAAATTGAATTTTTCCGCCGATAATTTTTTTCCCGAGGGATGGCTCAAAACTTGGCGTCCGTATTTTTTATTATTCGTCGTTATTTTTTTAGTTTACGGTCGGACTTTATTTTTTGATCTTACTTTTTTAGACGATAACGCTTTAATTCTTGATAAACAAGAAATTTTAGGCCATCTTGGCGGATTAAAAACAATTTTTAGCAGCGATGCTTTTCTTTTGGAAACCGGTTCTTATTATCGGCCGCTATTAAACGTTTCTTTTTGGCTGGATTCTTTATTCGGTCCGCTTAATTATGCTGTTTATCATTTTTTCAGTTTATGGTGGCATTTTTTGGCGGTAGCGCTGGCATTCGCCTGGCTGTCTAGGTTGTCGCAAAGGCGTCAGCCGGCGTTGGCCATTGCTTTGATCATGGCTGTCCATCCGGCCTTAGCTGCGGCGGTTGCCTGGCTGCCCGGCCGTAATGATATTTTGGCGGCCGTGTTTGTGCTTCTGTCTTTTTGGTATTTTTTTAATTTTTTAGAACAAGAGCGCCTGCGCAGTTTTATCGCCGCTTCGATTTTTTTCTTTCTGGCTCTTTTAAGCAAAGAAACCGTGGTCGGTTTACCCGTTTTATTTATAATTTATTTTTTTCTTTTCAAAAAAGAAAAATCTTTAAATCCTCGTTCTCTCTATCTTTCTTTGGCCGGATCGGCCACGGTCGGCGCGGTCTGGTTCTTGTTGCGCCAATCGATGATCGGCTCCGGCCATCTGGCTGTTGGCGGCGCCCTGCGGTCGATTATTGATAATTTGCCGGCCGCAGCGGCGATGGCGGCTAAATTATTTTTTCCTTTTAAGCTTTCGGGTTTGCCGGTAGCAGCTGACGCCGCTTATGTCTTGGCTTTAGCGGCCGCCTTGGTGATAGCAGCCGCGCTTATTTTTAGTAAACATAAAGATTGGCGCTACCTTATTTTTGGTTCCGCTTGGTTCGCCGTATTTTTTTTACCTCCTTTGGTTATCAATGCCGCCGCTCCTTTCTTTTTGGAAAATCGGCTGTATTTGCCGTTTATCGGTTTAGCTATAATCTTTTTCGGTTTTCGGGAAATACGTTCTTTTTCCTGGAAAAATTTGCTTCACCGCCGATTTTTTTTCGGACTGTTATTGTGTTTGGTTTTGATTTGTTTTGTCCATATCGGCATTTTCGCCGATCGTTTAAATTTTTGGCAATCGACGGCCGCCGCCTCGCCTCATTCACCGCTGGCTCAGCGCAATCTCGGAGCGATGTATTATCTTGACGGTCGTCCGGAGGAAGCTGAAATCCGCTTCCGCCAAGCCCTGGCCTTGAATCCGAGCGAGCCGATGGCGCATAATAATTTAGCGGTTATTTATCTTGATCGAGGCGATTTATGGCGGGCGGAAAGGGAATTAAAGCAAGAGTTGGCTATCAATCCTGCTTACGACCTGGCGTTATTCAATCTCGGCCGCGTTTATTATGAGCGCCAGCAATATCAAGAAGCGGCGCTTTTGTGGCAGGAAGTTTTGCGCCTTAATCCCGGTTATCGGGAGGCGGCCTTAAAATTACAGGAAGCGCAAAAAAACTTAAATTAAAATAAAAATTATTTATGTCTAGACTGCAGAAATTAATCAATCGTCCTTTGACGAATATCACCGCCGCCGCCGCCCTGGTTGCCTTATTTTCTGTGGCTTCCCGATTTTTAGGGGTGGTGCGCGATCATATTTTGGCCGGCAGTTTCGGCGCCGGCCAAGAGTTGGATATTTATTATGCCGCTTTTAGAATTCCGGATTTTATTTATAATTTAGTCGTTCTCGGCGCTTTGTCCGCCGGCTTTATTCCGGTTTTTTCTGAAATGATTAAGCGGGCGGAAATTTTACCGACCGGAAAGAAGGATTTGATTCGTTTGGCCAGCAATGTTTTTAATTCTTTGCTTTTACTTTTAATGTTAATGTCGGCGGCCGGCATTATTTTTGCCGGCCCTTTGACACGTTGGATTGCTCCCGGCTTTAGCCCGGAAGCGCAAGCACAGACGGCCGCCCTGACTCGAATCATGTTTTTGTCGCCGATTTTTTTGGGTATGTCCGGTGTTCTCGGGGGCATACTTCAAAGCTATAAACGTTTTTTTATCTATTCTTTGTCGCCGATTTTTTATAATATCGGTATTATTTTCGGAGCTTTATGCTTAAGCCATTTTTGGGGGTTGGCCGGTTTGGCTTGGGGCGTGGTTGCCGGCGCTTTTTTACATTTTGCCGTTCAATTGCCGGCTATTTGGCAGCTCGGTTTCAGATACAAATTATTTTTAGATTGGTGCGATCGCGGTTTACGCCAAATTGCCGGAATGATGGGGCCGCGAACTTTATCCTTGGCTATTTCCCAGGTTAATCTGGTGGCGATGACAGCGCTTGCTTCCGGTTTGGACAGCGGTTCTCTGGCTATTTTTAATTTAGCTAATAATCTCCAATCTTTTCCTCTCGGTGTATTTGCTATTTCTTTTGCGGTCGCCGCGTTTCCTTTTCTCTCCGAAAATGCTTATAATCATCAACAATTAAAAGAACGTTTTTCCTCCACTGTCCGCCAGATTCTCTTTTTTATTATTCCCGCTTCGGTACTGTTAATTACATTGCGCGCTCAGATTATTCGGGTTGTTTTAGGCAGCGGCGCCTTCAATTGGCGGGATACGGTGTTGACTATGGATACTCTCGGTTTTTTTGCTCTCAGCTTATTTGCTCAAGCGCTTATTCCTTTATTGGTGCGTGTCTTTTACGCCCGCCGTGATTCTTGGACGCCTTTTTATTTTGGTTTGATTTCGGTTATTTTGAATATGGTTTTAGCTTATTGGCTCCGACCCACTCTCGGCGTGGCCGGTCTGGCGCTGGCTTTTTCCGTGGCCAACATTTTTAATTTTCTCTGTTTGTGGCTCTGGCTTTATTTTAAAGTCGGTTCTCTGGATCTTGATAAAATTTTTATCTCCGTTCTTAAATTTGCCGGGGCGGCCATCGGCGCCGGCGTGGTTGTGCAGGTTTTAAAAATTGTTATCTGGCCTTTTATTGATATGAAAACTTTTTTCGGCGTCTTTACACAGCTGGCGGTCGCCGGCCTCGGCGGCCTGCTTGCTTATATTCTTTTCTGTTATTTTTTCCGGAGCGAAGAATTGTTAACGGCCATTGCGATTTGCAAGCGCCGCTTGCCTTGGCGGAAAGCCAAATTGGCCGATCAAGGAGAAGCGCGTGGCTTGTAAATACGCCCTTGATTGTCAACCTGATTAATGTTATGGTATGTTAACTAAAATATTTTTTATTTTTTCCAAGTTTGCTATTTTATATATTTAATCATTATTTTTTCATGACCGAAGTTATCAATAAAATCCGTAATTTTGCTATCTTGGCTCACATTGATCACGGTAAATCGACCTTGGCCGACCGGATGCTGGAAATTACCCAGACGGTTGATAAGCGCAAGATGAAAGATCAGATTCTGGACGGTATGGATATAGAGCGCGAGCGCGGCATTACTATTAAATTACAGCCGGTAACCATGGACTATCAAGGTTATCAGCTTAACTTAATTGATACGCCCGGCCACGTTGATTTTTC
>CAZIHD010000025.1:0-12179 GCA_964539015.1 uncultured Gammaproteobacteria bacterium | reverse complement strand
CCGCCAAAGGTTGATTTATGTGGACAAGCGTGTCCGAAGAAATGGGGTCATGCCAGATCTTATTAGTAAAGATATGAAGGTTTTTTAGATAAGTTCGTTGGTAATTAAGCTATAAAAATATGTTAGACATTAAAAACCTTCGAGAATTTTTAGTTAAAGCCAAAAAGTCCACTTATGCCAGTGGCGATGCGTCAAAAGAGATTGTGGAATTAGATAAATCCACTACTTTAATATTTGAAGAGGGAGATTTTAAATATCATGATAATTATTTTGGCGGCGAACCATACGGAGGAAGAGAGGTTGTATTTTTTAAAGGAGAGCCGGTCTATATCATGGTTTATTACGGTTTAGTGTATGAAGAAATTGCTGATTTTCGCGGAGTCTATAGAATATTGCAAAAAGCTTTATCACTAATATCGGAAGATAAACCGTATCGGGGACCGAAAGAATATAGCGAAGGAAATTATACCTATATAAATAATTTTATCGGAGAGATTAGTAATTTTTCCGGGGAAGAATCTATCAGTTATCAAGACAAGGAGCTGTATAAAGCAAAGTATATGGGCGGATTAGTTGACCGAAGAAAAGAGAGATGACTAAATAAAATTAGTATTGAAATTTTTTTATAGTTAAGTGGTTAAGTCTGGGAGTTGTTTCTCCGGGCGAATATCAAAAAATTGAGCTGAAAGGCTCATTTTTGTTAGGTTTAAAATATGATATAATATGATTATGAAAAAAGAACAAATAGCCAAAAACAAGAATATTGCCGTGTATCAAGCAAAAAATGGAGCCATTGAATTGCGAGCTGATTCTGAAATGGAGACAGTTTGGGCAACACAGACTCAAATTGCTACAATTTTTGATATTGAAAGATCGGTTATTACTAAACATGTTAATAATATTATAAAAACGGGCGAATTGGATGAAAATTCAGTATGTGCAAAAATTGCACAAACTGCAGCTGACGGTAAAGTTTATAAAGTTAATATGTATAATTTGGATGTGATTTTAGCTGTTGGATATAGAGTAAATTCTGCAAGAGCGGCGGTATTCCGCAAATGGGCCACCAAAACTCTTCGAGAGTATATTACGAAAGGATTTATTATTAATAAATTAAGAATTAAAAATAATTATCAGCAATTTTTAGAGGCGATAAACGATATTAAGAAGCTTATCCCCGGCGACTCGAATATTGATAAGGCCAGTATTTTAGAGCTCGTAACGGCTTTTGCTGATACCTGGCTGTCGCTTGATGCTTACGATAAGGATAGTTTAGTAATTAAGGGAAAAACTAAAAAGCAGGTTGATTTAACCGCCGTGCAACTCAATAAATTTTTAGGTGAATTCAAAAAAAAGTTGGTTAAAAAAGGAGAGGCTGCGGATATTTTTGGCAAGGAAATTAGAAAAGACGCGATGGCCGGTATTGTCGGCAACGTAATGCAATCATTTGGCGGAAAAGCGCTATATCCGACCGTCGAAGAAAAAGCGGCGCATTTATTGTATTTTATAATAAAAAATCATCCTTTTGTTGATGGAAATAAAAGAAGTGGCGCCTTTGTTTTTGTTTGGTTTTTAAAGAAAGCTGGTTTGCTTGAGCGCTCAAAAATAACTCCGCCCGCTTTGACGTCTTTAACTTTATTTATCGCCGAGAGCAATCCTAAAAATAAAGAAAGAATGATTAAAATAATTTTACAGTTATTAAAACAGTAAAAAATTTGTGCCCGTCTAAAAAATACACCGGTTTTTTCGGTGTATTTTTATTTACTATATTAAAGGGAATTTAAATTTGTGCAATTACATGATTAGATTTTAAAAAATACCAGCGCCGCTATAATCAGAAGGTGAAGAAATTGATCCATCCAAGTATGTTTTATGACTTTCCAGTGGCTGGATAGCAAATCAATAAAAAAATGACTGACCATTAAAATAATTACCGCCGCCAAGGATATCTTCGCCAAAATTATAAACACGGCAGTATAAGTCGCAACATGATAGAAATTTATTTCCCAGCTTTTTCCTTTGTTTTCTGCCATCCATTTTGACTGGAAACCAAAGTCTCCGATAAAATGGCACGCCAGCAGTAATAAAATATTCATATTTTATCCTTTTAAATCTGATTAAATTATACCATTTTCCTTATTTTTTGTCGCCATTTTAATCAAGCGTGTTATTTTGGCAGCAGTTTTTTAATTCTTTTTTAGCGCTTGAATAATCTAGTAAAATATTAAATTTTGTGGTATTTTATTATATATATTTAATAAAAACTTAAATTCGACACAACATAAAAGTTAAAAATGTTGTCGACGATTCCGATGAGATATGAAAAAAATAATTTTTTTAAGTTTAATTTTCTGTTTATTTTTGGCCTCCGGTTGTACTACTCAAGAAGATTCAAAGACAAATACTTTGGTTGAAAATGAAAACACCGCTTCGACCAGTGTCGTCTCAAATAATCACGCGTCTCCGCTTAAACGTGGCAAGTGGCTGCATGCTATGGAAGAAGATAAGGATGGGGTTTTGACTTATAAAAACGATTTGGAGTATAAGCCGTTGCCGTCGCGTTTCCGTGGTTATTTTATTTATCAGGAGGGAGGCGTCTGCTCTTGTTTGAAAGCTTCGCCTTCAGACGCTCATTACGAAGCTGCTTGCCCTTGTCTTTTAACAGGACAAGCCGATAAAGAATTTTTTACTCTTGATTCCGTAAAATATTCGGTGGTAAAGAAGACTGACACGATTTTATTGATTAAACCGGTTTTAACCGATTAATCATAATTGTCCGGATAAGGTTGTATTTTTTAGAAAATTTTTTTAGATAAAGATTATGCTTAAAACTTTGCCGGAATTAAATAAATTTTCTCTGCTCGGCGTTGACCAAGCTTTTAAAGCCTTAGATAGCAGCTCTCGGGGATTGCAGGAAAAAGAAGTTTTACTGAGACGAAAGCAATTCGGCCCCAATCAGCTTAAATTGGAAAAAAATTATCCGATTTTGCGGAGCTTGTGGCAGAAAATAACCAGCCCGGTAGTTTTAATTTTGATTGTTGCCGGCTCGCTCTCGCTTTTCTTTAACGATAAACGTTCGGCTATTGTGATTTATATCATGGTTCTTTTGAGCGTTATTCTTGATTTTGTCCAAGAATATAAATCTACCCGGGCGGCGGAAAAATTAAAAGATAAAGTGGTTGTGAAGATCGAGGTCTGGCGCGAAGGAATAAAAAAATTTTTAAAATCCGCCGAATTAGTGCCCGGTGATCTCATTTCTTTGAACGTCGGTTCCGTGGTGCCGGCAGATTGTCGTTTAATTGAAGAACAGAGTTTATTTCTTAATGAATCGTCTTTAACCGGCGAATCTTTTCCGATTGCCAAAACGGCCGCTTCCGCCAAAGAACAAGAAAATTTGTTATTTGCCGGCACCAATATTGTTAGCGGCTATTGCCGGGCGCTGGTCGTGAGAACCGGAACTAAAACTAATTTTGGACAGATCGCGGCTAATCTCTCGGCTAATGACGGTCCTTCGGAATTTGAAAAGGGAATTAAGAGTTTTAGCTTGATGGTCAGCAAGACAATTTTAATTCTTGTCGGCTTGATTTTCCTGCTCAATACTTTATTCAAAGGGTTTGATTGGTATAATTCTTTATTATTTTCTTTAGCTTTGGCGGTCGGCTTAACTCCGGAATTATTGCCGATGATCGTGTCCATAACTTTAGCCCGCGGTTCTTTAAATATGTCTAAGCACGGCGTTATTGTTAAACGCCTTAATGCCATTCACAATTTTGGAGCCATGAATATTCTTTGTACGGATAAGACCGGGACTTTGACGGAAAATAAAATTAAATTGGTCAAACACGTTGATCTTTACGGACAAGACAGTAAATTTGTCCTTGATTACGCCTATCTTAACAGTTATTTCCAAAGCGGTTTGGAAAATCCTTTGGATGAAGCCGTTTTACAGATTAAAGATGAATCAACCGCCCTCGATTTTAAAAAGATTGGTGAACTGCCTTTTGATTTTGATCGCCGCCGCCTCGCCGTTATTTTGCAAGATAAACATTCAGCCGCACAGCGGTTAATTATCAGCAAAGGGGCGCCGGAAGCGCTTTTTGAACTTTGTAATCACTATAACGAAAACGGAGAAGTTAAGTTAATGTCCGCGGCAGTTAAAGAATCGGCCATTGCCGAATATCAAAATTTAAGCCGGGACGGCTTCCGGGTTTTGGCTATCGCCTACAAAGAAATGGCAGTGAGTGCGGATAATCGGTCGGCTGGGCAAGAAGAAACTGCAACCGGAGCGGAAGCTTATGAGCATGATTTAATTTTGGCCGGTTTTATCGCTTTCTTTGATCCGCCCAAACAAGCGGCCGCCAAGGCGATTAAGAGTCTTAATCAGCAGGGGATAGAAGTTAAGATTATCAGCGGTGATAATGATCTGGTAATCAGAAAAATTTGCCAAGAAGTAGAGTTGCCGCTTAAAGATTTTTTAAGCGGGGAAGAAGTGGAAAAATTAAGTTTAGAAGAGTTGTCCAAGAAAGTGCTGTCGGTTTCCGTTTTTTATCGCACCTCGCCCCAGCAGAAAGAGAAAATTATTAAAGCTTTGCGAGCCGCGGATCAGGTTGTCGGCTATTTGGGCGATGGTATTAATGACGCCTTGCCTTTAAAGGCGGCGGATGTCGGCATTTCTGTCAATAATGGCGTCGACGTCGCCAAAGAATCGGCTGATTTGATTCTTTTAACTCATGATCTTTCCGTCTTGTCCCTGGGAGTGGAAAGCGGCCGCAAGACTTTTGCTAATACTTTAAAGTACGTCCTCATGGGACTTAGTTCTAACTTCGGCAACATGTTTTCCGTGGCGGCGGCTTCTTTCTTGCTGCCCTTTTTACCAATGACACCGCTGCAGATTTTATTGAATAATTTTTTGTATGATTTTTCCCAGACGACAATTCCTACGGATAACGTTGATCCGGAAATGATTGCGCGGCCGCGGCGCTGGCATACCAAGGATATCAGAAACCTGATGATTTTTCTCGGCCCCATCAGCTCAGTGTTTGATATTTTAACTTTTATTACTCTCTTTTTCGTTTTTGGTTTAGGAGAAAGTCAATTCCAGACCGGCTGGTTTTTAGAATCATTGGCGACCCAAACTTTAGTTATCTTTATTATCCGTACCAAGAAAATTCCTTTTTTTCAAAGCCGCCCGAGCCGTTATCTTTTGCTCTCCGCCCTCTCTATTGTTATATTAGGCTGGCTATTGCCTTTTACTCCTTTAGCTTATTATTTTGGCTTCGCGCCGTTAAATTATCGAATTTTACTTTCCCTCAGTTTTTTGATTTTGATTTATCTCGGCTTGACTCAAAAGCTTAAGGGTTATATTTTCCGGCGCTTTCTTAAGTATTAATCTGATTCCTAAAAAATAATTTATGAAAAAAATAAAAAAACCGGAACTTTTGGCACCGGCCGGCAATTTGGAAAAATTGAAGACAGCTTTGGCGGCGGGGGCGGACGCCGTTTATTGCGGCGTTCCCGATTTTTCTTTGCGGACACGGATAAATGATTTTTCTTTGGCCGACATTAAGCGCGGCGTCGATTATGCTCACGCAGCCGGCAAGAAAGTTTATGTGACTTTAAATATTATCGCCCGTGATTCTCATTGGCCGCGATTAAAGGAGCATGTTAAAAAATTGAAAATAATCGCTCCGGACGCTCTTTTTTTGGCCGATCCCGGCGTCTTAGAAACGGTAAAATCGGTCTGGCCGCAAGCGCCCTTAAGTTTGAGTACGCAGGCGAATTGTACTAATGGCGCGGCCGCGAAATTTTGGGCGCGGCAAGGTTATGCGCGCTTGATTCTTTCCAGAGAGCTGTCTTTAAAAGAGATCGCCGCTATCAAGAAGAAAGCCGGCCGGACGGAAATTGAGGTTTTTGTCCACGGAGCTTTATGTACCGCTTATTCCGGCCGCTGTTTTTTATCTGATTATTTTTCCGGCCGCAGTGCTAATCTCGGCGATTGTTGCCAGCCCTGCCGCTGGGAGTATGAGATTAAACCTTACGGGCATGAAGAATCTTTGCTTCTCGGTGAAGACGGGCATGGTTCTTATTTGCTTAATTCTAAAGATCTTTGCCTGCTCGAACGTTTGCCGGAAATTATCGCCACCGGCGTTGATGCTTTAAAAATAGAAGGGCGGGCAAAAAGCGTCTATTATCTGGCGAATGTCGTGGGCGCTTATCGCCGGGCAATCGACTTTATTTGTTCCGGAGCGCCGGCGCCGGCAGTTAAAAAAGAATTAGCTTTTTTACGGGCAGAGTTGGTGGAAAAATTGAACCAGCGCGGTTATACTGAAGGCTTTATGTTTCGCGGTCAAAAAAATTTACAAAATTATGATGGTAATTTTCCGTCTTCACCCTGGGAATTTTGCGGCCAAGTCATTTCTTCCCGCCGAGTCGGAAAAAAATATGAATTAAAAATTAAAGTCCATAATACTTTGCTGTCGTCCGATGAAGTGGAAATTGTCGGCCCCACCTATCAAACCGGAATTATCCAGGCTCGAGGCATGTGCGCGGCCAAAACCGGTGAAAAAATTGATGAAGCTCATGGCGGCGGCGGCAATCAGCAAGTTATTTTGCCGGTTGATTTTGATTGGCCGGTTTATAGTGTTTTGCGGCGGCGCTTGCCAAAAAGCGGCGGCTGTTAGTTTCTAGGGGTTGTAAAAAATCATCAAAACAGTTTCCTTGTTTTAGCGCGGAAACTGTTTTTAAAATTGTCCGCGCGCGGCGACTGAGATTTAAAATATTCAAAGCTTGCCGGTAATAATAAGCCGGTAATTGGTTTTTATCGGGCAAGTTTTTTAAACCCTGATGAGCGGCTGTGCGCCGACCCGCTTGCCAGTCTTCGCGATAATCATAAACATCATCCGCCAATTGTTTGGCGGCTAAAGCATAGCGGCCGGCTAGATTAAATTTTTGCTGATCTTTTGGCGTCCAATTTAGACAGGCAAGCAATAAGATCGGTCCTGCCAGCAAGAAAGCGGATTTTCCGGCCGGCGCCAGCTTTTTAGTAGGAATTAGCTGGGGGTTTTTGAGCTCTTGAAAATTTGCCGCTTCAACGAGCAGCAAATTTTTTTGCCAGTGCCGGCTAATTTTTAAATTCAAGGGAGAAGGGCTGGTAAAACTTAAATGCCAAGCGGCTTGCCAGCAGGCGTTGGCGAGGGGCAGATATTCTTTAGGCGCCTGATCGCTATCACTGAGATCGTCTTGGAGATTAGCGGCCGTCCAAAAATATAGAGCGGCAGCGCCCAGGCGCTGAGCATATTTTTTTATGAGAACCGTCGCCGGCACGGAAATATCTTCCAGAATTTTTAGCGGCCAGCCGGAAATCAGGCCATTGGCATCGTCCGATAAAGTTTTTTGCCAGATCGGTTTTAAGGCTGAAGATAAGCAGGCCGGCCAATTATATTGCGCCTGCCGAGCGGCCTGTCTGATTGATAATTGTTCTTTGTTCATAAATTTATTGGCAGGTTGACAGTAAAAGTGCAGCCTTGTCCGAGCCGGCTAGCCACGCTGATGCGGCCTTTGAAATCTTGTTCCACAATTTCTTTGACCACGCTGAGCCCGAGACCGACATTGGCGCCGCCTTCTATTTTAGTGGTAAAGAAAGAATTGAATATTTTTTCTATATTTTCCGGGGCAATGCCTTGGCCGTTGTCTTGGACGCTTATTTTTACAATCTGTCTGTTTTTTTCACAATCTATTTTAATCTTAATTTCTTTGTGAGCGGCTGGCGCTTGGAGGCAGGCGTCAATAGCATTGGCTATGAGGTTCATAATGATTTGGCCGAAACGAGTCGGACCGCCTTTGATTTTTACGTCCGTACCCGCCTCTAAACAGATGACAATATTTTGCGCTCGGGCTTTGCCGTCCATTATTCTTTTAATCTGTCCAATTTCTTCCCGGACGGAAAAATATTTATTTTGGTCTTGCCGCCGCAGACAGGCGTTGGCGCTGTTGATTAAATCTTTAATCCGGCCGGTAGCCGCTAAAGCCTGCTGCAGGCAATCTTGCGAATCGTCTATATTTGATAACTGTTCCGTTTTTATTTGCTCTAAATTAAGACCGACAACGGTTAGCGGGTTAACAATATCATGAAAAATACCGCCGGATAATTGGCCGATGCTCGCTAAGGTTTGCAATTGTTCCAGTCGGTCGCGCTGGATTTGTTGAATTTCTCGAGTGCGTTCGATAACCTTTATTTCTAAGTTATCTCTTTCTGTTTGGAGTTCGGAGCGGGCTGTTGCCGCTTCGACTAATGCGATTCTGTTTTCCCGGCTGATAATCCAGGCCAGCAAGAAAATAACGCCGAAGATTAAGATATAGGAGAAAGAATCGGCTACTTGGTGCGGTTTTTGCCGCCAATTATTATCAACGGCAATTATGGCCATTGACTGTAAAATTGAGAGGGTTAAGGTCGCGCCGACAAAAGTGGCGGCGACGCCGCAAGCCGCTTTTGAACCCAGAAAAATGCCGGCCATCATCACGATCAAAATCGTCATCATAATGGCGGCCGGTAAATCTGCTCCCCAGTAATAAAAACAAAAAAGCGTCGGCAAAGAATAAATTATAATCAGCAGCCAGGCGCTCGCTTGGATTTTTCCCGCTTTGGCCAAACGCCAAAGGCCGAGAAAACCAAGAAATAAAGCGATGGTTGCCGGTAAAGGCAGGCCGGGATTATGAGGATCAATGATAAAATCATAAATTCTGATGCCGTTGAGCAGAAACATTACCAGTGCGGAGATCAGGATTGTGGCCATCAGTTTTCGAGCGGCCGGTTGCTTATTCGCCGTGGTCCGACTGGCAAGCAACTGTTCTTTGTATTTTTGCCATTTCATAATAATAAAAAGACGCTTTCCCTAGGCAAGCTAGAGAAAGCGTCTTTTTTAACTGCGCCAAGGAGTCCCCGGATTATTATCTTCCGGTTCTTCGTCAATCAGCGGTTGTTCGTCTTTTAACATAATTATTTTTTTAAATCATTTTTTTGCCAGCGGCTCGACTGTGATCAGGGCCAAGCGCCCGCCGTCATTTTATTATAACGGACGCGGCCTAAATTTTTTCTAACATATTTTTTAAGCTTGCCAATCAAGTTTATAGCCGCGGCCGGCGATGTTGTGAATCAGTTTCCGTCCTTGATTGTCAATTTTGCGCCGCAACCTGAGAATATGGGTTTCAACCGTATTGGAAAAAGGATCAATCTCTCCATTCCAAATATGTTCCAGCAGAGTCTCGCGAGAAATAATGCGGCCGGCGTTTAAGAGAAGATATTGGAGGAGCGCAAATTCTTTATTGGTCAGACGGATATTTTTTCCGCCTCGGCAAACTTGGAAAGATTCCGGCTCTAAGCTGAGATCATGGAAAATTAACGGTTTGATTTTAATTTGCGCCGGCCGTCTTAACAGGGCTTTAACTCTGGCCAAAAGTTCATCGGTTGCGAATGGTTTGGTTAAATAATCGTCGGCGCCGATATTTAAAGCCCCGATTTTATCGGCAACGCTTTGGCGCACACTAAGCATTAAAATCGGCACCTGGCGACCGTCGGCTCTTATTTCTTTGATAATATTATAACCGTCCAATCGGGGCAAAATATAATCGGTAATAATTAAATCATAATTATTTGTCCGCGCCAGAAAAGAACCGTTCTCGCCATCGTCGGTTGTATCTACGGCCAAGCCCGTTTTCTTTAAAAGAGAGGCAATAAAACCGGCCAGATCTTTTTCATCTTCAATTACAAGAATACGCATAAATATTTTTTTATATTTTATCACATTTTAACAAAAGGTCGATAACATTTTTCTAACATTTTTCTCAAGCTATAGCAGTTTGCCTTTCTTTTCGAATCCCGCTAAGATTATAGGTGAAGCTTATGGGCAATTTAAAGAAAAAACATTTTTTTTTGGGAGATTTTTCTTCTCCTCGCACTGCCAGCAATGACCCCTTTATAATCAAAGAGGGCGAGTTTAAATTCGGCCAATTGAAAGATTCTGCCTATTATACCGATTGGACAGAGCACTCCTTCTTATCTGATAGCCAGGGCAAAGAAGTGGTCGGCCGGACTTTTGATACTAAAAAGCTTTTTTTTATAAAAATTTTTATTATTTCTCTGCTTTTGGTTTTGGCCGGAAGAACTGCTTGGCTGCAGTTGGTGCGCGGCGCTCATTATGCCGGACTGGCCGAAGACAACCGTCTGCGCATCGAGAATATTGAACCGAAACGAGGTATTATTTATGATGACCAGGGAATACCTTTGGTGCGCAATACGGCAAATTTTGTTTTATCCCTGCGCCCGATAGATTTACCTAAAGATGAGCTGGAACGTGATAAAATTTTGCGTTATTTAAGTCGGATTTTGGACGGATTGCCTGATTCTGATCCAACTGGTCCGGATGCCGGTGTCAAGCTTGTTTCTGATGGTCCATCTTTTCAATTAATGAAAGAGGCGTTAGCTAAAGTTAAACCGCGCTCCCTGGAGGCTTATCAACCTATCTTTATTATGGATAATATTCCTTATGACCGGGCTTTACGTTTGCTTTTAGAAAGAGATTCTTTGCCGGGTGTAATTGTGGAAGCCAAAATCAGGCGCGAATATCCGTTTACCGCCGTTAAGCCGGATGGCAGTTCGGCCGATCTTTCCAGTCTGGCTCATGTCCTTGGTTATACTGGTAAAATTACCGATGAAGCTCTGAAGCGCCTTGGTAGCCAATATTCTTTAATTGATTATGTCGGTAAAACTGGTTTAGAATATTCCTGGGAGAAAGAACTAAAGGGCGTAACTGGGCGGAAAAATATCGAAGTTGATGCGCTTGGCCGCCGGAAGAAAATTGTTAGTGAAACCGCTCCGATCGCCGGCTATAATTTAAAATTGTCTCTCGATGTCGGTCTTCAGCAACAAGCGGAAATCGTTACTAAAGCCTGGTTGGAAAAAACCCACACCGCTCGTGCCGCCGTTATCATCATGGATCCGAATAACGGCCAGATCAGAGCTCTAGTCAGCCTGCCGGCTTATGATAATAATCTTTTTGCCCGCGGCGTCAGCCAGACAGAATATGATAAATTTTTAAAAGATGAAAATAATCCTTTATTTAATCGAGCCATTAGCGGTGAAGTGCCTTCCGGTTCTACCATTAAACCAGTCATCGCTTCCGCGGCTTTGCAGGAGAAGGTTATTTCGGAAAATACCAGTTTTTTGAGCAATGGCGGCCTGCGCCTCGGTCAATGGTTTTTTCCTGATTGGAAAGCCGGCGGACATGGCACGACGGATGTGCGGAAAGCTTTAGCGGAATCAGTTAACACTTTCTTTTATTATATCGGCGGCGGTTATCAGGATTTTGTCGGTTTAGGCGTTGACCGCTTAGTTAAATATATGCGCTTATTTGGTCTTGGCGAGAAGACCGGCATCGATCTTAATGGGGAAAATGCCGGGTTTGTCCCCACCAAGGAATGGAAAGAAAAAACAAAAAATGAAGCCTGGTATATCGGTGACACTTATCACATTTCTATCGGCCAGGGCGATATTCTAACCACGCCGCTGCAAGTGGCTAATTTTACCGCCGCCGTCGCCAATGGCGGCCGCTTGTATCAGCCCACAATCGTTAGCTCTCTGCTTGATGAGAATAATCAAGTGGTGCGGATAATTGAACCAAAAATTATTCGTCAAGATTTTATTGATCCGGCTAATTTACAGATTGTCCGCGAAGGCATGCGCCAAACCATCACGGCCGGCAGCGCGCGCAGTCTCGGCACTTTGCCGGTGGCTGTTGCCGGTAAAACCGGTACAGCTCAATGGTCGAGCCAAAAAGCTAATCATGCTTGGTTTACTGGTTTTGCTCCTTATGATAAGCCGGAAATTGTCATTACTGTTTTAGTGGAAGAAGGCGGAGAGGGCAGTTCCGTGGCTGCGCCTATCGCTAAAGAAATTTTGGCTTGGTATTTTCGAGATCGTAATGCCGCCGTTACTACGACTACGGCCAGTACCAGTTCTGCCGTGAATAATTAATTTAATCTTAGCTATTATTTGTTTTTAATTAGCACTCTCTTGACTTGAGTGCTAATTTTTTTTATAATGTACTTATAGCTTTAATTTTTAATCTTATGGCTTTAAGCGACCGTCAAAAATTAATTCTCCATACTTTAACCAAGGAATATGT
>CAZIHD010000024.1:0-12954 GCA_964539015.1 uncultured Gammaproteobacteria bacterium | reverse complement strand
CATTTTATTTTAATTGAACCGCAAAGCGTGGTATAATTTAAAAGCTTGGCAGTTATGCTTATTATAACAAAAAAGCGAAAATTTGGAAAGCTATGACGATCGATCGCGTGATAAAAAAATTTCAAGAAAACCACCCCGACGAAGACACGATGATGCTGCGCCTGGCTTATGATTTTGCCGAGGAGGCGCACGCGGGACAATTGCGCAAAACCGGCGAACTTTATATCCAGCATCCACTCCATACTGCTTTTTTGCTGGCGGAAATCAAGGCGGATCTGCCGACGGTCGTGGCCGGTCTGCTCCACGACGTTCCCGAAGACACCGAGCGCACACTTGAAGATGTTAAAAAAAATTTTGGCGAAGAAATATATGTTCTCGTGGCCGGAATTACCAAACTCGGCAAAATTAAATATCGCGGCATTGAACGCTATCGAGAAAATTTAAAAAAAATGTTTTTAGCGATGACGACGGATATCCGGGTTATCTTTATAAAATTTTGCGACCGGCTGCATAATCTGCGCACTCTCGACGGCTTGCCGCCGGTCAAGCAGAAACGCATCGCCCGAGAAACTTTAGAAATATACGCTCCGATTGCCGGCATGCTCGGCATCTGGCGGCTTAAATGGCAGATGGAAGATCTCTGCTTTAAATATTTATATCCGGAAAAATTTCAAGAATTGGAGCAGGAATATGAAGTGGAAAAAAAGACGGAAAGAAATCAATATTTTCAAAAAATAAAAAAACAGTTGATTCCCCGCTTGGAGGAAACTAATCTCAAATATGAAATTGAGGTCCGCTTTAAACATCTCTATAGCATCTTCCAAAAAATGCAGCGCAAAGATCGAAAATTTGATGAAATTTATGATGTTTTTGCTTTAAGAGTAATCGTTTCTTCAATCGATGATTGTTATAAAGTCCTGGGCATCGTCCACACTCTGTGGCGGCCGAAACCGAACCGCTTCAAAGACTATATCGCCGTGCCCAAACCGAATGGATATCGCTCTCTGCACACTACCGTCTTCGGGCCGGAAGGCAAAGCCGTAGAATTTCAAATCCGCACCCAGGAAATGCACGAAGAATCTCTTTACGGGCTGGCGGCTCATTGGTACTATAAAACTAAAAATCAGCCAGGTTCACAGCTGCCGTGGGTCAAAGAAATAATGGAGATTCAAAAAGAAGTAACTGACACCAGCGAATTGGTTAAAAATATTAAACTCAATATCTTCAGCGATCGTATTTTTGTTTTTTCTCCAAAAGGGGATGCTTTTGAATTGCCGGAACAATCGACCCCGATTGACTTTGCTTATGCCGTCCACACAAAAATCGGCAATCAGGCCACCGGCGCGATTGTTAATGATCAATTATCTAAGTTGGATCAGGAATTAAAAAACGGCGACCTGGTAGAAATTATCACGGATAAAGGCCGGCAATACCCCAATCGCGATTGGTTAAAATTTGTTAAAACCAAACGGGCGCGCGACCATATCCGCCAATTCGCGAAAAAAGGTCCGCTGGAAAATATTAAAAGATTTATCCCCGGCATGAAAAGCAATTAAAAAAATCTCCTGTGCAGGAGATTTTTTTAATTATTTAATTATCGATTTTGTGTCTCTTCTAATTTACCGGTTTTCCGCAAATACTCTTTCTTGTGTTGCATTTCGATGCTGGTCAATGCGTATTTCTTCTGCTGGCGCTTCGTCTTTTTCGGTTCCAAATGTTGTTTGGAACGTGCTTTCTCGAGACGCTTACTGTTTTTTAAGCCCTTTTTGAATTTACGCAAAAAGCTTTCAAAACTTTCACCTGGTTTTCGTTTAAAATCAGCCATAAATTACACCTTCCTTTCTATTTACTTTTTTTTCTAATTTATCTTTAATTTTTTTAAAAGCTACGGTTTCTTGCACGCCCGATTCCATGTCTCGCAGAAGGATAGTTTCATCCATAACTTCTTTTTTACCCAAAATAAGACTTATTTTTGCTTTGAGGCGAGCCGCTTCTTCCATCTGATTTTTCAAACTGTCGGTAGAAAAAGATTGGCGGACATTAAAGCCGGCTCGACGTAATTCTTCAAATAAAATAAGAGATTTTATCTTGGCCTGATCGCCAAGTTGAGCCAGAAAAACGACCTCTTCTTTAAAATCAGGTAAAACTATCTTATCTTTAACTTTGGTAATAACTCTTTCTAAACCGATGGCTAATCCGACCGATGGGGTCGGCCGTCCGCCGAGGCTTTCTACTAAATTATCATATCGGCCGCCGCCTGCCAAGGCCAGTTTGCTCTGAACAACATTTTCGTCATTCATCGGCCAAAATTCAAAAACCGTATCGTTATAATAATTAAGGCCGCGGACTAAATATGGATTAAAATTATAAGGAATATTCAGCTCGTCCAGATATTCTAAAACTTTGGCAAAATGCTCGCGGCTTTCATCGGATAAACAATCAGCAATTTGCGGCGCTTCATTTAAAAGCTGCTGGCAGCAATCTTCTTTGCAATCCAATAAAGCCAGCATATTTTTACCCAGATTCTTTTTACAATTATTACAAAGCTTGGAGCGGCGCCCGCGTTCCTTATAGAAATTATTTAATTTATTATTATATTCTTTGCGGCACTCTAATTTGCCCAAACTATTTATCTGAATTTGAAAATTTGCTTGCAAGTCGAGAAAAAAATTATAAGCGGCGGCAATTAAGAGGGCTTCGGCCATCGGTTTGCTTTCGCCGATAATTTCTAAATCAAACTGAGTTGATTCGCGGTAACGTCCGGTCTGCATCTTTTCCCGGCGAAAAATCGGACCGATAGAATAAAGGCGCACCGGCTGCGGCAATTCGGAAAAATTATTTTCCACATAAGTGCGCAAAATCCCTTGAGTTAATTCAGGACGGAGGACGCCATTTTCACCTTTTTCACAATCCAAACTATAAATTTCCTTGTCATTATTATGACGGGAGGCTTTCTTGTATAAATCTTCGCTCTCAATTATCGGCGTCTTAATTGCGTTAAAACTATAAAGCTCTGCCAAAGAAGCGGCTTTATCCGCCACAGCGGCAAAATATCGAAATTCGGCCGGCGCCGTATCTTTCATACCCAAAAGACGGCTAATCGCCTTGGCACTCCGTTTTTCTATCGGTTTTTTAAAAGCGGGCATATTTCTAACCGGCATTTTTTTCTTAGGCATAATTTTTATTAGATAAAAGAAAACGGTTTAATTTTTTACCTGGCTCGCAGCCGAATAATCCACGGACTTATTGAAAATAGCCGCGCGATTAAAAGGCCAGCCTCGCAGCCAAACATGGCCGGTGATAAAACTGCGATTAACCGGACCGAAAGCTCTTGAATCTTTGGAGGCGGTTCGATTGTCGCCGAGAACAAAATATTCATCAGCACCTAAAGCCACCTTATTATCATTGTTAGAATAAGTAGGCGCGCTGACATCAAGATAATTTTCTTTTAAAACCAGGCCGCCGGGATTCTGCTCATTATAAATAATTACCTGTCCGTCTTTAATCTGCACGCTCTCTCCGGGCAAGCCGATAACGCGCTTGATAAAATATTCCTGAGGATCAAGCGGATAGCGGAAAACGACGACATCGCCGCGGACAATCGGATGAAAACGATAGCTGATTTCATCAATAATTAAATATTCATGATCATGAAAAGTTGATTCCATAGAAGCGCCTTTGACATAAAAAGGCTGAATCAAAAAATAACGGACAGGAATAATGATGGCTAAAGAAATAGCCACCACTTTTAAAAATTCCCAGACTAAAATTAAGCACTTCTTAAACATAATGAAAAATTGCTAAAGATGATGGCCTGTTTAGAGGACAACGGGTTAGCAATGTTTAAAGAGCATATCATAAAAATGTAAAAAAGGCAAATTAATTAAATAACTATTATTAGCCAATAAACATCGCATCACCATAACTGAAAAAACGATATTTTTGTTTAATCGCTTCTTGATAAGCGGTTTTAATCGGTTCAACTCCGGCTAAAGCGGAAACGAGCATCAACAGGCTGGACTTCGGCAGATGAAAATTAGTAATCAAGGCATCGACGAGCTGAAACTTGTAACCGGGATAAATAAAAATCTGAGTCCATTCTTGATACGCTTCACCGAGAATGGTTCTTCCCTCTTTAACCGCCTGACCGTAAGCTTCCAAGGTACGGCAGCTAGTGGTGCCGACAGCCACAATTCTCCGGCCGGCTGATTTGGCGGCAGCTATGGCTTGAGCGGAATTTTTAGAAATCGAAACAAATTCTGAATGCATCTGATGCTTGGCGATATCTTCGGTTTTAACGGCCGCAAAAGTACCAAGGCCGACATGGAGAGTAACCGGCACAATTTTTATTCCTTGCTTCCGTAATTTTGCCAGCAGTCGATTAGTAAAATGAAGGCCGGCCGTCGGCGCCGCCACCGAACCAGTATGCTTATCGTCGGCATAAACTGTTTGATAACGTTTTCGAGCCAAAGATTGGCCGGCGTCAGCTGTAATGTAAGGCGGTAAAGGCATGCGGCCTATTTTTTCTAAAGTGCGCCAAAACTTTTGCCCGCCTAAATTAAAATCTACCAGCCAAGTACCGTCGCCTTGATCGTTAAGCAAACGCGCTTGCAAGCCCCCTTCTAAAATAATAATCAAATCAGGGTGCACGCGTCCGCCAAGCAAACACTCCCAGCGACAAGAATTTATTTGCCGATGTAAAAAAATCTCCACTTGTCCTCCCGTTTCTTTATGGCCAAATAAGCGCGCCGGAAAAACTTTAGAATCATTAATGACGAGAAGATCGCCGGGGCGCAAAATTTCAGTCAATTGATAAAAACGACGATGGCCAATCGAACCATCGGCGCGATCCAAGCACAAAAGCCGAGCTTGATCGCGCGGCTTAGCCGGTTCCTGAGCGATAAGTTCACGCGGCAATTGATAATCGAAAGCGCTTAAAGATAATTTCATAACAAACCATCCGGATTAAGGCTACGCCCGAGATGCCGATACGCGGCCGCGGTAGCAATCCGGCCGCGAGAAGAACGATCTAAAAAACCCAGCTGTAAAAGATAAGGTTCATAAATATCGGCTAAAGTCGCCTCTTCTTCTCCGGTTGCCGCCGCCAAAGTATTAAGACCGACCGGACCGCCTCGAAATTTATCGATTAAAACGGTTAAAATTTTCCGATCAACGGCATCCAAACCGAGATTATCCACCTCTAAGAGAGAAAAAGCTTCCGCACAAGCACCCGGACTGATATTGCCGGCGTGTTTGACTTGGCAATAATCGCGGACGCGTTTTAACAAACGGTTAGCAATCCGCGGCGTCCGCCGAGAGCGGCCGGCAATGGCGGCGGCGGCGTCCGTTGGCAAATCAATCTTTAAAATATTGGCGCTACGGGCAATAATTTTTTCCATCTCCAATGGTTGATAAAATTCCAGATGATGGGAAAGTCCGAAACGATCGCGCAGAGGCGCCGACAACAAACTAGCCAAAGTCGTGGCGCCGATAATAGTAAAGCGCGGCAAATCTAAACGCAAAGTACGAGCACTCGGTCCTTTGCCCATAACAATATCCAGAGCATAATCTTCCATGGCCGGATACATGATTTCTTCCACGGCTTTCGGCAAACGATGAATCTCGTCAATAAATAAAATATCACCCTCTTCAAGATTGCTTAAAATCGCGGCCAGATCGCCGCCTTTTTCAATCGCCGGTCCGGAAGTAACTCTTAAATTCGCCCCCATTTCGTTGGCAATAACATGCGCTAAAGTCGTTTTGCCCAAACCGGGAGCACCGTACAGCAAAACATGCTCGATTGGTTCCTGCCGCTGCTTAGCGGCGGCAATAGCAATCTCTAAATTCGCTTTGATATTTTCCTGGCCGATATAATCCCGCATCAATCGGGGCCGTAAAGACAAATCTAAAGCTTCTTCTTCTTTTGTTTCCTGCGGATCAAGCAGGCGCTGATTATCGTCCATATGATTAAGCTAAATTATTGATTATCCCAAGTTTTTTGACCGTCGCCGGCCAGATCAAACTTTTCTCCGGAAAATTTCGGCGTCGAACCGAGATTAATGTCCAGCCAGGCTTTAATGGAAGCTAAATATTCCCGACGGCGCAAATATTGGCTATTGATATAAAAACGTTTATCCGCCCGGCAGCCGAGAGCATCCAAGCCTAAACGATGGGCAATATATAAGGAACGCGGCAGATGAAAATCCTGCGTCACCACTAAAATCTTATTGGCACCGTAAATATTTTTTGCCCGGTAAAGACTGTCAAAAGTATCAAAACCGGCATAATCAAGAAAAATATCGGCTGCCGGAATCTTTTTGGAAAGAAGATATTCTTTGCCGGCGTCAGTCTCATCGTAATTAACATTGCCGTTGTCGCCGCTGACGATTATTTTTTTAGCCTTGCCGGCTCGATATAATTCCACAGCGGTATCAAGCCGATCGGCAAAAATCTGACTCACCTGATCATTGTCGACTCCGGCGCCAAGAACCAGCTCGGCCGAACTCGTTCCCTGAAGATCAGTCAGACAATCGTCGACAATATAACGGTCGAAAGAATCGACTCGCTGATAAACCAGCCAGATCGACCAAGTACCAAAAACTAAAATATAGATAATCCAGCGCAAATTTAAATTCTTAACCCACATAAATCAATTGGGATTAATTATAAATCTTAAAAACGACGGCTCAACGCTGGCGGAATTCACAGATATGGTTGAAATCGCAGAACTTGCACAACTCTGTCGGTTTCGGCAGGAAACAACGCTTCTTAATTGCTGCAATCTGTTCACTGACTTCCATTTTTAATTTATCCTTTTCTGTTTCTTTGGGGCTGAAGGCCACCGAAGTACCGCCTTCTACATAATAATATCTTAAGGATAAAACCTTAATTTGTAAAACTTCTTCCAAAAACAGCTGATACAGGATTAGTTGGCGCCGATCCTTCCATTCTAATTTTGTTTTCGGCCGGCCGGTTTTGTAATCAATTACTTCGACGCCGCCGGCCTGCTGATCAACCCGGTCGATCGCTCCCTTCAGAGTTTCTCCTCCGATTTTAAAAGAAAAACTCTTTTCTAAAAATAACGGCCGCGGCGCTTGATCGGGTGTTGGCAAAAAATTTTTCAAAAAATCACGCAAAGCCTGTTTAGCGCGGCGATGATAATCATCGCGCTGAACCGCGCTGTCGTAGCCGTCTTCCACCCAATAATTTTCCAAAATTTTTTCCAAGCGGCTCAAACTTAACCTTTCCGGATCGGAAGCGGCCGGACCGAACAGGCTGCCTTGCCCGCCGCCGACGAGGGGATTAAGAAAATCATGAAAAACATTATGCATTACCCGGCCAAAAATCAAACTCGGCTTATCTTCGGGGGCGGGGATTTTAAGAATAAAAGCAAATTTATACTGTAAGGGACAATTATCATAAGCGGCCAATTGGGAAAAAGAAAATCTTTTCGGCAATTGTTCCGGCTTCAATTCTTCCGCAAAGAACCGAGAATCTTCTGCCGCCAGGTCGCGCAATAATTCATTGCTCTTTTCCGTTTTATTAAAAATAATCGGGGTTAAGCCGGCCTCCTCGATAAAACGGGAAATTTTCTTTTCCCGGGCGCCGCCGTAATCTTTGGCGCTAGTCAGATAAAGTTCGCTTTTCGCTCGAGTTAGGGCAACATAAAAAAGGCGGCGCTCTTCTTCAAGGTGTGCATCTTTTGAATCGACTAAAATTTCCTTGACCAGACCCTCGGGCAGAGGAATTTTTTCGCTTCGATTGATGGTCGGAAATTTTTTGTCAGCCAGATTTACTAAAAAAACATAAGGAAATTCCAAACCTTTGGCCGCATGGACGGTCATGATTTTAATCGTATCGGCGTCCGCAAAATCCAGGCGCAAAGCGCCGCTATCGCCGGCCTCTAATTCTAAATCCATGGCGGCCATGAAATCCGGCAAGCGCATTCCTGGGGCGCCCTCTTCAAAGCGCTTTAATTTTTGATAAAATTGATTCAGATAGGAAAAAATTTCCTGATCGTGATCAATATCCAAACCTTGGAGCAAGCCTGATTCTTCGACAAATTTGAAAAAAAGACGGCTCGGCACGGTATCGGCGACGATTGCCGAATGCTTGTCGACTAATTGCAGCAGACGCTGGATGGCCGGCAAAGCTTCCGGACTGAGATCGGGAACCGCTTCCGCTTTCTGCAGAGTTTCAAAGAGCGACCAAGCTTTGCGCCGGGCAAAACGATTGAGATTAATGATGTCGGCGTGCCCGACTTTAAAAGGCGGCAAACTCAGAACGCGAAATAAAGCCGGCGATTCGTGATAATTATCTAAAAGACGCAAGTAAGCCAGACAATCCAAAATAATCGGCTTATAATACAAACCGCGCAGAGAAACAAACTGATTGGGCAGGCCGTGGCGATCTAATTCTTTGACAAATAATTCCGCCGTATCATTGGAACGAGCCAGAATGGCAAAATCTGACCAAGCCGCTCCGCCGGCTCGAGCTTGATCACGATTATAAATTTCCCGAATCTTTTCGGCCACAAAAGCTAATTCGTCTTCTTGCCGGGCGCACAGAAAAAAAGCCGGCGGCTGTCCGGATTTAGCCGCCGGACCTTTAGCAAAAAGATTTTTATCAATCTTAAGTTTATCTTCTAAACGATTAGGATTATTATGCTTGATAAAATTATGGGCGATATCAAGAATGTCCTGCCGGGAACGATAATTTTCCGTTAAAACAATTTCTTCGGCATCAGGAAAATCATCTTTAAACTGCATGATGTTGGCCAAGGAAGCGCCGCGGAAGCGATAAATTGCCTGATCATCATCGCCGACGACCAGTAAATTATTTTTTGGCGCCGCCAAGAGCTTAACTAACTCATACTGTGCCCAATTCGTATCCTGAAATTCATCGACCATGATGTAAGCAAATTTTTCTCGATAATATTTCAAGATATTCGGTCGTTCTCGGAATAACTTTAAAGTATAGATGATAAGATCACCGAAATCCAACCAGCTGTTATCCAAAAGCAGGCGATTATAAACATGATAGGCATCGGCCAATTCCTGCAAGCGCCCGCTTTCCAAAATTTCGCCGTCTTCGTCTTTATCCGGCGCGCCGCTTAACGCCTGATCGCCGGCCAAACGCAAATTCTCCACATATTCTAAATATTCGGGCGGAGAAATATTTTCATCCTTAAGACGGGAAAAATGTTTTAATAATTCAGCGATAAATTTGGTCGGATTGCCTAAAGGGCGATAATAATCCAAAGTAAATTTATCCAGATTTTTTTTGACGGTCAGCCATTGTTCGGTGGCGCTCAACACTCGAAAATCTGCGGGCAAACCGATATCCAAGGCGTGTTCACGCAACAAGCGCTCGCAAAAACCATGGAAAGTATTAATCCAAAGATCAAGATAACCATAAGGCAGGAGACGGTCGGCGCGTTCTTCCATTTCTTGAGCGGCTTTTTCGGTAAAGGTGAGCAAGAGAACGCGATCGCTGGTCAATTTTTCCTGCGCCAAAATATCGGCCAAGCGGTTGACCAAGATGGTCGTCTTGCCTGTCCCGGCGCCGGCGACAACTAAAAGCGGTCCTTGGCGATGTTGGATCGCCGCTTGTTGGCTGTTATTTAATTGCTCCGCTTTTTCTCCCGCCATAATTTAAAATTTTAACATTTTTTGCAAACGAGCTTTTTCAGCCGCACCGACCGGTCCGATAATAGCCAGATTCAAGCCTTGATCCCGCATAATCATTTGCGCCGTCCGCCGCAGATCCTCGGCTTTCAAAGCGCGCAAACTTTTTTCCAACTCCAGCGGACTGATAAATTTTTTCCGCAAGACCGCTTGGCGGCCGTACCAGCTGGCCACTTCGTCGCTCGCTTCCAGCTGCATCAACATCCGGCCGGAAATTAAATCTTTAGCGCGCGCCAATTCCGCCGCCGGCACCTCTTCCTGAGTAATTCGGCGGTATTCGGATAAAATTATCGCCACCGCCGCTTCCGTCTTGCCTTGCGGCACACCCGCCTGAGTATTGAGATAACCGGAATCGGAATACAACTCCGTTTCCGTTTTGACATAATAAGCTAAACCGGAGCGTTCGCGCAAAGAAATAAAAAGACGCGAGCTCATGGAACCGCCCAAAATAACACTTAGAAGTTTAAGCGCTAATTCTTGCGGATGCCCGACCGGAAAAGTTCGGACAGCCAAAGAGAGATTAACCTGATCGGTCGCCTTGGCCGCGATTTTTATGGCCGGCCGCTTTTGATTTTCTTGAATCGGCAATTTATCCCGCCAGTTATTATTTGGAAAACGGCTAAAAATTTTCACCGCTGCCGTTTTATCAACCGTACGAACGGCGCCGCTTAAAATCACGCTGATACTTTTTGCTCCATACTGGCGCTTAAAATAACGTAAAAAATCCGCCCGTTGGAAATTTCTGATATTTTCCTTGGTGCCGATCGTATCCCAGCCGGCCGGAGTATCGCCATACAGACAAGTTTCCAAAACATCTTCGATATGCATTAAAGGATTATCCTCATACATATTCAGTTCTTCAATAATAACACCTTTTTCCCGATTGATTTCTTCGGTGGCAAATTTAGAACCGGTCAGCATGTCGCCCAAAATATCCAAAGCGGCACCGAGTTTACCGGCGACTACTTTGACATAATAACCGGTGTATTCTTTGGAGGTAAAAGCATTATATTCGCCGCCCAAAGCGTCTAACTCGGCAGAGATAGCCAGCGTGCTGGGACGACGAACCGTCCCCTTAAAAAACATATGTTCCAAAAAATGAGACAGGCCGTTTTCACCGGCAGTTTCATATTTAGATCCGGTTTTTACCATGACCAAGGCCGTGACCGTTTTTACTCCAGGCATCGGTATAATAATCAAAGGAATTTTGTTAGACAAAACTGTTTTTTTGTGTTTAAACATAAGGGAAAAGAAAAAAATTATATTTTAAATTTAACACATCTCTGTTATAATGGAAAGCGAAGATTGAGACTATAATATTCATTAATTATATGCCCTATCGCTTAAAAGTAAACCAAAATCCTCAGGGTCACGGCCGTGCTTATCAGATTAAACGCGTCCGCGATATGGCCGAAGGAGAAAAGCCGCGCGAAAAGATGATTGCCGAAGGCGTCGGCGCCCTTAGCTTAGCCGAACTTCTGGCCGTAGTTTTGGGCGTGGGCACAAAACGAGAAGAAGTTTTTTCCATGGCTTCCCGACTCTTGCGCGAATATGGTGAAAAAGCGATTGCGGCTCAGAAAAATCCTCTGGCAATCGTAAAAGATTTACAGCTCCCAACCGCTAAAGCCTGCCAGATCGTGGCCTGTTTCGAACTCGGACGGCGCTTATTTCAAAAAAAACCCGGCGGCCTGATTACAATCCGCCACGCCGATCAAGCTTTTGCTTATCTTAAAGACATGGGTTCTCTTAAAAAAGAACAATTCCGCGGTCTTTATCTCAACAATCATTACCAGTTAATCCATGATGAGGTAATTTCTCTCGGCACCATTGATGCTTCCTTAGTCCAGGCGCGTGAAGTTTTTCGGCCGGCGTTAGAATATGGCGCCACGGCAATCATCATCGCCCATAACCACCCGTCCGGTACGCTCAAGGCCAGCCGAGCGGATACGGAAATAACCGACAATCTCCTGGCCGCCGGCAAGATTTTAGATATTGAAATTCTTGATCATCTGATTATCGGCGCCAATAAATATTTAAGCATTATTTAAATGTCAAAATTATCGGCAATTAAAAATTATCAAATCCGCTCAGCCACCCAGTTGCTCCGCGATGCGAAAAGCGTCAAATTCCACGTGGAAAATGATGATTATTTTGGCACTGCCGCCACGCTCTTGCAGTTGATCCGCCAAAACTTGGCCGAACAGACAAAATCAGCGTCCCGAGAAGATTGGACGCTGATAGAAAAAACTTTTAAAAATCTGGAACAAGATCTCTTGTTATTGCAGAAAAATTATCACATCAAAGCGAATAAGAAAACAAGCCAGACAGCGGCCAAGGGCAAACTGAAAAGCCAATGATCGAATAATGTTAACGTAAATAATAAAACAAACAGACCAACCAGCCGGCGTTGCCGGCTTTTTTGATAAGCGCCCAGCCATAAAGCGATCAACGCGATCAAGGCAAAAACTCCGCTTTCGGTTGCCGCCAATAACCAATAATCATGCGCCGGTTGATAGGCCCAAGCCGGTTGTTCCTGCCCTTTTCGCCCATCAATTTCACGATCAAAAACAGGCGAAGCACCTAAGCCTGTGCCTAACCAGGGCTGTTTTTTAAAATCTTGTCCGGCTCGGTAATTATAAACTTGACGCTGTTCCAAGGAAATAGTTTCTAAACGATTATATTTTTGGCTGCGAGCAAAAAATAAATCTCGATATTGCCAGCCGAACAGACCGATAATCACACCGGTTAAAACAAGCAGCGCGGCTGCTAGGCGCGGGCGCGATCGGAACCGAGCGCGATTTTCCCAAGCAAAAACTAATCCTCCCAAAATAAAGGCCAAAACGGCAGCGCGGGAAAAAGAAGTTAAAACGGCCGTTAGAAATAGAACATAAGCGCCGAGCGATAGAGCGCGTTGTTTCTGCTCTTGAGACCGGCAAAAAAAATATAAGCTGCCGAGAGCGGCCAGAGCCATCAAACCGCCAAAAATATTAGGATGATCGCTGGCGCCATAAGCCCGCAGCCAGCGGCCGCTTGCCGTTTCAATCACGGCCGTACCCAGATCGCCGGCATTATGATAGGCAATACCGAGATACGAACTGGCAAAAGATGTCTGGCTAAAAAATTGGCCGAGGCCGATCAGCGCTTGTATCGCCAAACTCGCCAACAGAACCGCCAGCAAACGGCGCCGCCAGACAGGCGGACATTGTTTTAAAAAAATAAAGAAAAAACAAGAGCTGGCCAAAATAAGCCAGCGGTAAAAAGATAATAA
>CAZIHD010000023.1:999-13061 GCA_964539015.1 uncultured Gammaproteobacteria bacterium | reverse complement strand
ATCATTATTAAGTTCAATTTTTGAATTTAGGTAATTTATGAAAAAGAAGCTTATTATCCTTATTCCCGTTTTAATTTTTACTGTCTTTCTCGGCGGCTGTTCTTGGCCGTGGCAGAAGAAAAAAGCCGTTGAAAATTCTCCGGAAATTACCGCTCCCGCCGCCGTTAGTGCTTCCTCGACCGTTCAAATGAAAAAGTTTGCCGATTATCAGGCTTTAAAGACATTTTTGGATTCAACGGCTGGATCCAATAATCAAGCCGCCACCAGTACACCTGCGCAAACAAATTATAATCAATCAGTGGAAGCGGGAACGAGCACGGCGGATATAGTTAAGACTGATGGCCAGTATATTTACGCTTTGGTTTATAATGATTTATTTATTATCAAAGCGTCTCCGGCCGCGCAAGCCCAAACTATCGCCCAGATTACTTTTAATTCCCGGCCTTCATCCATTCAACTGGACGCCGGACGCTTAGTGGTCATCGGCCTGGATACGCAAATTAAAGATTCAGCCGCTTATCAAAAATTTCGCCGCCAATCGCCTTATACCTTTGTGACGGTTTTTGATATCAGTGATCCGCAAGCGCCGAAACAAGTGCGTAATCTTGATTTTGAAGGTACTTATCAAGATTCCCGCCTGATTAGCGGCCGGCTGCAATTGGTAATTAATAATTATCGAGGTTATATCGCCGATGAAGCGGTGGTACCGCGTCTAATCGATAACGGTACGGTCTTGTCTAACGATTGCGGCCAGAATGATCATTGTTTCGCCCCGACTGTTTATTATTTTGACATCCCTTACGATTCTTATAATTTTGTTTCTCTCAATACTCTTGATCTTTACGATCAAGCAGCCGATGTTTCCGCTCAGACTTATCTCTTAAATCAGCAGCAAGCTGTCTATATGTCGGCTAAGAATTTTTATCTCACTTATTCTCAATCTTTGGATGAAGATAATTTGCGCCTATCAGTAATGCGGGATCTTGTCAGCAGCCAGCTTAATGACAGCGATCAAAAACTGGTCGCTAAAATCGATCAAGCGGACAGTGAAGTTTTGAACGCTGCCGAGAAAGAGCAAAAATTATTGATGATATTTAAGAATTTTTTACAAACAGTTTCCAGTGAACAATCTGCTTCTTTAATCGCTCAGTTAAATGAAGCTGTACAGCAGAAATACGCCGCCGCCGCGGCCGAGCAAGAAAAAACTTTTGTTTATCGAGTCTCTTTGGCGGGCGCCCAGCCGGTTTATCGCGCCAATGGCTCTATTCCCGGATTATTGTTAAGCCAATCTTCTTTTTTTGAAGACGAGAACGGTAATTTACGTCTGGTTGTCGGCAGTAATCATAATTTTGATATTTTAGCGGGCAGGCAAGATCCGTATGCCAGCTTATATATATTATCTCCTGATTTGAAGATTTTAGGTACGGCTGATAATCTGGCCGTTGGCGAAAATATTCAATCTGTCCTTTATCTCGGCCAGCGCGCTTATCTCACGGCCGCTTCACCGATTACTTCTTTGACGGTAGTGGATTTAAGCAATCCACAAACTCCGCAAGCATTGGGCAAACTGACTTTACCGAGCGCGGCCGATTATCTTTATCCTGATGATGACAATATTTTAATCGCTTTGGGGCAAGACAAGCAGACTGATGTTTATGGTAATCTTAAAGCCGGCGGTTTGAGGCTTTCTTTATTCGATATTAGCGATCTGGCTAACCCGCGCGAATTGGATGCTTATTATGCCGGAGCGGCTGGCAGTGATTCTTTGGTCCGGCATGATCCGTTGGCCTTTTCTTTTAACCGCGCCAAAAATCTTTTATCCGTTCCTGTCTCTTTGACTTCTGCCACCGATAATTCGCGCCCTTATTTCAGCGGGGCTTTGGTTTTTGAAATTGTAAACGGTAAATTTAATTTGCGCAGCGAGATTGATCATTCCGACGGCGGCAAATATCAGCGGATAGACACGAGTGATGGTTTTTTTGGCTATGATAATTCTCTGCGGAGAAGTTTATTCTTTCAAGACAGCCTCTATACTTTTTCTTATAAATATCTTAAGATTAACAGCTTGTCTGATTGGCAAGCCGTTAAAGAGATTAAATTATTACCGGATACGGCGACGGATGCGGCTTTAAAACCGATTACGGCCGCGGCTGATAAAACGGCGGTTGCTCCTGAAAGTACTCCGGCTTCTGCGCCCAAACAGGCAGTTATGGCTGGTCCGGCTTTGTCGCCGGCAGCCTCTTCTTCTCCGGTTCAAAATCAAGAAATTACCCCTTCTTCAACTCCGGGAACAGCTCTTTGAAGCAAGCAATAAAAAATATGTTTAAAAAAAGATTATCTTTATTCTTATCAATATTATTTTGGCTCGCCCCTCTCTGTTTTTTTCTCGGCTGGCAAGTTGTTTTATATTATCCCTCTCTTTTCCCGGCCGTGGTTATTATTTCATTATTATTATTAATCCCCGTTGCCTATGAAGCCGCCGGCCGAAAACGCGGGTGGCGCGCCGGTTTTATTTTTATTAGTCTGGGCTTGCTTTTGAGCAGTTTTTTCCTTTTTATTTCTTTTTTGTCTTCACGCTGGCTTGTCCAGTTGCTGTGGCTGCCGATTATTTATTATTTTTACCGTTATTTTTGGACAATCAAAAAAATAGATTCAACGGGTTCGGCCGCGGAATGGGCGCAGGTATCTTTATACGGCGGCCTTTTAACCATTTTTTTAACGGCGTCATCTTTATTCGGTCTGCAGGCTTTTTTGAGTTTATCGCCCTGGCCTTTGCTGGCAGCCTTCGCTATTATTTTATTGGCCAATACGCAGGCGCTCGCTTTTTCTCAAGGCTGGAATAATAAGGCTTATTTTTGGCTCTGGCCTTTTTTGACTTTGATTATTGCCGAGATTGCAATGATGCTGACGCTCTTGCCGCTTAATTATCTTATTTCCGGTATATTAACCGCTTTAGCTTATTATTCCGCGCTTAATTTTATTCGTCTTTATTTAAATAACAGTTTGACCAAACGTAAGATTAAAAATTACGCTTGGTTTACTGCCATCAGCTTGATTGTTATTTTGCTCACGGCTCGTTGGCTTTAATTTTATCTTATGAAAAATAATTATTTGGCCGTTATTTTAACCGCGACAGCTTTCGGTCTTCTGGCCGGTGTTGCCGGCGCCTTATTTACCGGTCTTTACAGTACCGGCAATAATAGCCCGTTATCTTTGAGCCGTGAACTCAATCTCAGCAGTTACGGTTATGCCACCCCCAATCTTGTTATCCGGGATCCGAAAAAAGTAGTGGTCAGCCAGGATGTCAAAGTAGGTGAAACTATTACTTCTTTAAACGCTAGTTTTCTGGGCGTATTTGTTAAAGATAAACAAGCCGGCGCGGCTTATAATTTAGAAGCTCCTTTTGCCCAGGCTTTAGCGGCGACGACTGACGGCTGGGTGATGGCGGCTTGGCCGAAGGCTATAACTAAAGCCGAATTAACCGATATCGCCGCTGACTACATTGTCATTGATGGCAGCCGGCATCTTTATGAAATTGATCAGACAATTGCCAATACCGATCAGACCGGTGATTTTCTTTTTTTGCATCTTAAAAATGCTTCCGGCTTGAATGTTCGGCGTTTGTCTCCTGATACGGAAATTAAGGCGGGCGAGTCTCTGCTCTTGGCTGGAGGCGATAGCTCGTTTCCGCTTAATGCCGTCAGCGCGAAAGCGGCCTCAAGCACTATATTGTCCAGCGATGTTTATTCTCAAAAGATAAAGTTAGCTTACAGTGATATTCGCCCGGCTTTTGTTTTCAGCCTGGCCGGCGATTTGGTCGGCGCTATCGATTGGCAGGGCCAATGGTTGGCCGGCCCGGAATTAGATGCTTATTGGCGCTCATTGTTGAAAACTCGAGCACTTTCCCGGCCGTTTTTCGGAGTCAATTATCTTGATTTAGCCGCTGTCGCCGGTAATAACAAGCTGCCGGAAAAAGGCGCTAAACTTCAAAACCGGGGCGATAAGCCGGCGGTCTTAAAAAATAGTCCGGCAGAAAAAGCCGGGTTGAAGGCCGGTGATATTATTACCCGAGTGAATGGCGTGGAGATTAATGCTGATAACGATTTGGCGGTAGTCATCGCCGCCGCCAATAGCGGCGACAGTGTCAGCGTCGAATATAGTCGCAATGGTGCTAGCGCGGAAACCGAAGTCGTTTTGGGTGCGCTGAAATAAAACAATATAGTTTATGAAAATAAGAAATTTAAAACAGAAACGGCAGTGGCGCGGACAGCGCGTTCTTTTGCGGGTAGATTTTAATGTTCCGGTTATTAATGGTCGAATCGGTGAAGATTATCGCATTGCCGCCGCTTTACCGACGATCCAATATCTTCTCCGGCAAGGCGCGCGTTTGATTATTATCAGCCATTGGGGCGATCCTCAAGGAGTGGTAGCCGCTTTATCGACCCGCGTTTTAGCGCGCCGTTTACAAAAATTATTGAAACAGCCTGTTAAATTTATTCCGGAGGCAATCGGCCCGCAAGTGGATAAAGCCGTTGCCGGCTTGAAAAACGGAGAAATTATATTTTTAGAAAATTTACGTTTTTATCCGGGAGAAAAGAAAAATAGTTCGGCGTTTGCCAAAGAATTGGCCGCTAATGCCGATGTCTATGTTAATGATGCTTTTTCGGTCTGTCATCGAGAACAGGCGTCGGTCAGCGCGATTACGCGTTATTTACCCGCTTTTGCCGGCTGGCAATTAACGGCGGAAATTAATAATCTGCAAAAAATTCTTCGTCCCGCCAAACCCTTGGTCGTGGTGATGGGCGGTTCAAAAATAAGCACTAAAGCCCCGATTATAAAAAAATTATATCCTCGCGCCAGCCGGATTCTTTTGGGCGGAGGCTTAGCTAATAATTTTTGGCGTCGTCAGGGCAGAGAAATCGGCCGTTCTCTTTATGATAATGAAGCCGATAAAATTATCAGCCGCTTTTTTTCAGGTAAAAAATTATTGCCTAAAATCATTCTGCCGATTGACGTGATTGTCCAGGCCGCTAACGGCCAGAGTATCCGGCGGGAATTAAACGCCGTTAAAAAGAGCGATAAGATTTTTGATATCGGCCCGGACAGTATTGCTCTTTTCTGCTCTTATTTAAAAAAGGCGCAGACTATAGTTTGGAACGGTCCTTTGGGAAAATTTGAAGAGCCGGCTTATAAGCATGGTACTTTGGCAGTCGGAACAGTGATTGCCGCTCGCTCTACCGGCCACGCTTTCGGCTTGGTCGGCGGCGGTGAAACCGTTGAAGCTTTAAAGATGACCAAGATGGAAACTTATGTCGACTGGGTATCCACGGCCGGCGGCGCTATGCTCTCCTATCTCGGCGGCGAGAAGATGCCGGGTCTGAAAAATATTATCTCTGCCAAATAATATGCCTACAAAAAATATCAATCAGATTGCTTCCGTCACGGCTCGGGAAATTCTTAATGCTCGCGGCTATCCTACTTTAGAAGCAACTATTGTACTTAATTCCGGCCAGCGGGCGCGAGCCAGTGTTCCTGTCGGTCTGCAATCAAGCAAGTTCGGCGCTAAGGATTTACATGACGGCGATCGTCATCGTTATCAGGGCCGCGGCGTTCTTTTGGCCGCTAATCATATTAATGAATTGATTGCTCCGCGCCTAATCGGTTTAAACGCTGATTCGCAAGAAGAGATTGATCATATTTTGATTGATCTCGACGGAACACCGGATCGGCGTCAATTGGGAGCCAATACGATGACCGTTGTATCTTTGGCGGCGGCGCGCGCCGGAGCTCTCAGTGAAAAACAAGAATTATTTAATTATTTAATCCAGCATTTTAAACTTAATCAGCCAATCGGTCTGCCTACTCCTTTATTCAATATGTTTAGCGGCGGCCAGCAGGCCGACACCAATTTGGATTTTCAAGAATTTTTACTTGTACCGCAGAAAGATTCGCCGACATTTGCCGCCTCGGCTTGCGAAGGAAAAACTGGGCGGATGGTGCGAGCGGGAGCAGAAATTTTTCATGCTCTTGGTAAAATTTTGCGCGAATCCGGCTATGATTCCGATACGGGGTTAGAAGGCGGTTATGCCCCCGATATGGATTCCAGCCTAAAAGCTTTAGACCTGATTGTGGCCGCTATTCTTAGAGCCGGTTATCAGCCGCAGAATGATTTTTGTTTAGGCTTGGATATCGGTTCGGCGCGATTGTATGACGAGAGCGCTCGGCAATATATTTTTTCCTTGGATAATTCTTTTTTCAGTGCTCAAAATTTATCTGGTTTATATAATGATTGGTTGCAAAAATATCCTCTCGTTTATTTGGAAGACGGTTTGGCGGATGATGATTGGCCCGGCTGGCGGAAAGCCACCGCCTCTTTGGGGGATAAATTGGTTTTAGCCGGCGACGATCTTTTTGCCGGCAGTTTGGAGAGATTGCGCCGCGGTATTGCCGAACAAGCCGCCAATGCTATTATCTTAAAACCGAATCAAATCGGCACCTTGACGGAGACAATGGAATGTGCGAAACTAGCTCAACGGCAACATTATCAATTAATAATTTCTCATCGCGGCGGCGAGACCAATGATGATTTTATCGTGGATTTAGCCGTGGCTTTGAATGCTCAGTATTTAAAGGCCGGGTCTCTTTCCCGCGGCGAACGGGTAGCTAAATACAATCGTTTGACGGAAATTGCCGCCTTAATGGCTAACAACCAAAAATAAATATGGAAACAGCCAGTTCTGATAATAATGGTGATCATCCTCAACCGGCAGCGAGCCGGCCGAAATTTTTATTATGTTTATTATTAGACGGCTTCGGTATTGCGCCTAAGACGGAAGCCAATGCGGTGACAGCCGCCAAGATGCCAAATTTTTTTCGTTACGTCCGTGATTATCCGGTTACTTTATTATCGGGCAATACCAAGGATCCGCGCCGCCGTTACTGGTCTTTAGGTTGCGGTCAGCCTGATGATGCGATTGATTTTCTTAAAGCTGATATTTGTCTGTCTGAGGCGATTAGCCGTTCCGGAAAGCGCCAAGTAAAAATTGCCGCGAGCGAGCAATTTCCTTGGTTAAGTATATTTTTTAACAACGGTAAAGAAACTCCTTGCGCCGGTGAAGATTGGATCTGTGTTTCTACACCCGCCCCGATTGAACCATTAAAACCTTTAGGTAAAGATCTTGTCCGCGCTTTAACTGTGTCGGTTCACGCCCATGAAGCCGCCGTTATTTTTGCTAGTTTGCCCTTGGCGCAGGAGGCCTCGGTACGCGGTGATTTTAAAGAAACCGTCAACAATCTACAGCAGATAGACAAACTTTTACCGAAAATCGTGGCTCCGGTAGTCAATGCCGGCGGCGTTGTTATTATTACCGCGCCTTACGGTAATGCTGAAAAAACTCGTGATTTGGCCGCTGATTGGGAAGATAAAGAGCCGACAAATAATCCCGTACCTTTTCTCTTAATCGGTTCTGAATATCAAGGCAAGACAATTGGTTTGACTGATCCGCTGGACGGTGATTTAAGCGTGCTCGCTCCGGCCGGGACTTTGGCTGATTTTGCTCCGACTGTCCTCGCTTTGCTTGATTTAAAAAAACCGGAGGAAATGATTGGGAAGAGCTTAATTTGAAAATAGTAAATTTTATATAAACCTTAAAAAAAGGAGGGAAATCATGAAAAATGAAAAAGGACTGTCAGAAGAAAACAGGGCAGCCTTATTGAAAATTAGGAAACATTTTAATTTAGGTGAAAATGTTTCCGACGCGGAAGTGGCAGAAAAAGCCCTGAGCGTTGATTTGCTATCCTTACATGAGTTAGGATTGGCAAAACGGACTCTCGCCAAAATAAAGGCGAGATTAGCAGGTTTCAACAACTTTGTACCAAGCAGTTGTTACCTCTAAAATTTAAATGAAATAAAAAAACCGGGAGTCCTATAAGACCCCGGTTCTTTTTATTGTCAGCTTAAACGCTTTTATAATCCTAGCATCCAGCCGATCAAGCTCACGCCGATGCCGATGGCGGCGCCAATTAATACCTGTAAAGGCGTATGGCCGATATGTTCCAATTGTTTCGGATAAGAATTATCCAGAAAATCATCTTCTTTTAAATCTTTAACTAAAATATTTAAGGTTTTGCCGTGTTGACCGAGATAATTGCGCAAACCGACGGCGTCGGTAATTACAATCATCATAAAAACGAAGGCAAGAGCAAAAGCATCGGAAGCAAAGCCGTCCCGTAAGCCGATAATCATCGCCAGGGAAGTGACGGTAGCGGTGTGGCCGCTGGGCATATCCGAATAAGCAAAAATATCGCGCCAATTGAAGCGTTTTTTCTGAAAGCTTTTTAATAATACTTTCGTGCCTTGAGCTAAAGTAAAAGCGATGATTGGATAAATAACGTAAGGAAACATATTTAAATATCCAGATTTTCCACTTTCTTGGCGTGGGTCTGAATAAAATTTTTGCGCGGCGCGACGTTGTCGCCCATCAGCATATCAAAGACTTGATCGGCTTTCGCGGCGTCATCAATCGTTACTTGTTTGACAATACGGCGCACCGGATCCATGGTCGTTTCCCAGAGCTGTCCCGGGTTCATTTCACCTAAACCTTTGTAGCGCTGAATAATGATTTTAGCGGCGGATTTTGATTTAACCGCTTCTTTGGCGTCGGTTGATTCATCTTCTGTTTCTATGATTTCCGTTTCGCCATTTTCATCTTCTTCTACCGCTAATTCCGCTTCCTCGGCTAAGCCGCCCCATGCTTTAATTTGTTCCACTTTCTGTTCATCACTATAAGCATAGGCGACGTTAGCGCCTTTTCTGATTTGATACAGCGGCGGCTGAGCAATATAAATATGCCCCTTTTCTACTAACGGCGCGAAATGGCGGAAGAAAAGAGTTAGTAATAAAGTGCGGATATGAGCGCCATCGACATCGGCATCGGTCATGATGATGATGCGGTTATAGCGGAGTTTTTCCAAATCAAATTGATCATCGATATTGGTACCCAAAGCAATCACTAAATTTTTAACTTCGTTATTCGCCAGCATTTTATCCAAACGCGCTCGTTCCACATTCAGGATTTTGCCGCGCAAAGGCAGAATTGCTTGAAAACGGCGATCGCGTCCTTGTTTGGCGCTGCCGCCGGCGGAATCTCCCTCAACGATATATAATTCACATTCTTCCGGGTGGCGGCTGGAACAATCAGCCAGCTTTCCCGGCAAAGTCATGCCTTCCAGCGCGCCTTTACGCAGAATCGTGGCGCGGGCAGTCCGAGCGGCCAAACGGGCTTGCGCCGACAGGACACATTTGCCGATAATCGCTTCCGCTTCTTTCGGATGTTCTTCTAAAAAAGTAGAAAAAGCATCGCCCATCACTTGTTCGACATAACCTTTCATTTCGGCGTTGCCGAGCTTGCCCTTGGTCTGGCCTTCAAATTGCGGATCGGGCAATTTGACGCTGATAATCGCCGTCAATCCTTCGCGCACATCATCGCCGCTTAAATTTTCCTGCTTTTCTTTCAGAAGATTTTTAGCGCGGCCGTAATTATTTAAGATACGGGTTAAAGCGCTTCGGAAACCGACCAGATGCGTCCCGCCTTCAGGGTTATGGATATTGTTAGCGAAAGCCAACACGGTTTCATTATATTCGTCGTTATATTGCAGGGCGACTTCGACGCGGCAGCCGCTGATTTCCTTGTCCACGTAAAAAATCGTTTCGTTCTTAACCGTTTTGCCGCGATGCAATGATCTAATATAAGACTTGATACCTCCTTCGAAATGAAAACGGTAATGTTTTTCTCGATGACCCTGGCGTTTATCCAAAACGTTCATCGTAATGCCTTTGGTCAGATATGATTGCTGGCGCAAGCGGTCTAAAATTTTACCCCAGCTGAATTCCAGTTCGGTAAAAATCGTTCCATCGGGCTTGAAAGTAATGGTGGTTCCGGTTCCTTCGGCTTTCCCGACATTCTTAACCGGACCTTGCGGCAGGCCGATCTTATATTCTTGTTGCCAAAGTTTATTGTCGCGGCGGACTTCCGCTTTCAAATATCCGCTTAAGGCGTTAACCACGGAAACACCGACGCCGTGCAAACCTCCCGATACCTTATAACCGGTACCGCCGAATTTACCGCCGGCGTGAAGTTTAGTCAAAACGGTTTCCAAAGCGGATAAGCCGGTGACTTTATGTTTTTCTACCGGAATGCCGCGGCCATTATCAATCACCTCGACCATTCCGTCCGGGAGCAGGGCAACAGAAATTTCCGTGGCGTAACCGGCCATGGCTTCGTCAATGGAATTATCCACCACTTCCCAAATTAAATGATGCAAGCCGGCGCTGGAAGTCGAGCCGATGTACATGCCAGGGCGCTTGCGAACCGGGTCTAAGCCCTCCAAGACGGTAATCGCATCGGCGCCGTAATCATTGTTCTTTTGTTCATTTTTTGCCATACAAAGAAAAAATTCCTGAAATCGGAATTACTGTTTTTTATAAATTTGCCTCCTTTTATATTATAATTATAGCAAAATAATTCAGACAAAGCAAACCCGGCGGAAGGTTATTTTTGGCCTTTTTTTATATTAAATTCGAGTAGTTTTTTGAGATATTAAAATTAACTGTGTTAATAAAAAAGAGGTCTTGACTTATTTTTATTTTTGTTGTATAACAGGGGCAACCAACCAAAACAATTAAAAATGATGATCAGAAAAATTTTTGCCGGCAGCCTGGTTATAGCTATTATCGCTGCCGTGATTTTTTGTGTCAGTATTTTTATAATGATACTGGCAATCACAACTTTGGATTTTTCTCTGGCCGAAAAAATCCAAAATTTGATGACGATTTGCGCGATTCTGATTGGATCGCCATCCGCCATTTTGTTCTTTTTATTCGTGGCCGGCCAAGCCAAAAAATTATTTGGCTGTCATGAAATAATATATCGGGTCTGGCGTTTTATCTTGATTCCGGTATGTCTGGTGTTTGCCGGCTGGCAGGCACTCTTAATAAAAGAAACTTATCAGTTTCCCCAAAAAAGCAGTTTCTGGTGGCTGATAATGATTCTTTTTTTCCTGCCAATTTTGGCGGGGATAATAAGAAAAAAGGTTTGGCGATAACAGCCTGGCCGCGGCCTTTCCTGACTAAATAGGAAAGGCTTTTTTTATTATCTTAATTTGGCATTTTTACTTTTTTGCGCTATCATTTTCTTATATGTCAAAGATTCTTGTGACCGGCGGTGCCGGTTTTATCGGCTCCACTTTGGTGGACAAATTAATTGCTCAGGGACACAAGCTGACGGTTCTGGACAGTCTTGTTTCCGGCCAGCAAGATTATATTAATGCTGCCGCTGATTTTTGGAAAACGGATATTTTAGATCAGAATTTGTCCGTCCGTTTTCAGGAGGCTAAGTTTGATTTAATCTATCATCTCGCCGCTCAGATTGATGTTCGTAAATCCGTGGCCGATCCTGCTTTCGACGTGACAGTTAACATTCTCGGCGGCCTGAATATTTTAGAAGCCGCTCGTTTAAGCGGTGTTAAAAAGATTATTTTTTCTTCTACCGGCGGCGCAATTTATGGAGAAGCGGAAGAAATGCCGACGAGCGAGTACGCTCCAACTTATCCTCTATCTCCTTACGGCATTGATAAATTAGCTTTAGAAAAATATTTAAATTATTATTTTCAAGTCTACGGTTTGAATTATACGGTTTTGCGCTTTGCCAATGTTTACGGCCCGCGCCAATATAAAGGCGGGGAAGCAGGCGTTATCGCTCTTTTTACCGAAGCGGCGGCGCATGACAAAGAATGTACGTTATATGGCGACGGCAAGCAAACCCGCGACTTCGTTTATGTGGATGATGTGGTTGCCGCTTTGGTTAAAGCCGGGCAGATTGATTGCCGCGGTGAAGTCAACATCAGTACCGGCCAGGAAATCGATCTTTGGCAGATGATAGCGGCTATCGAAACAGCGGCCGGGAAAAAATTAAGATTGATTTTAGCTCCAGGCAAGCTAGGTGAACAGCGCCGCAGCGTTTTATTAAATCGCCGTGCCTTAGAAACTCTAGATTGGCAGCCGC
>CAZIHD010000023.1:0-989 GCA_964539015.1 uncultured Gammaproteobacteria bacterium | reverse complement strand
ACGTACTTACGAATGGGTAAAAAAGCAGATTTAATTTTAAAATTATATGGTCAATAAGATATTTATCGCCAATTGGAAAATGCAGCTTTCACCGCTGGCAGCGGAAAAGGCCGCACAGGCTTTTGCCCGCGCTTTTAAAGGTTTCTCTGGAACAGCGGTTATTTGTCCGGATTTTTTAAGTTTGCGCGCTGTGGCGGGAATGATTAAGAAAAGCAGCTTATTCCTCGGAGCGCAGGACGTGGCCGCTTATCCGCGCGGTGCTTATACCGGCGAGGTGGCGGCCGTTGATCTGGCTTCTTTAGGCGTAAAATATGTTTTAATCGGCCACAGCGAACGCCGTTCTTATTTGCAGGAAACCGATAAATTGCTGGCCGATAAGATTAGGATGGCTTTGGCTCAAAAAATAATTCCGGTTTTATGCGTCGGCGAAAATGCGGCGGAAAGAAAACAGGGCCGGGCGGGAGCGGTTATCCGGACTCAGCTTAAAGGCGCTCTCCAGTCTTTATCGGCCAAGGAATTACGCTCTTTGATTATTGCTTATGAACCGGTTTGGGCAATTGGCACCGGCTTGACTTGCGAACCTAAAGCGGCCAATCAAATAAAAAATGCCATCCATGAATGGTGTCAGCGCACCGGTTTAAAAAAAGCGCCGATTCTTTACGGCGGCAGTGTTAAATCGGAAAATGCCGAGACTTTCTTGGCCGCCGGCGGTTTTGACGGCTTATTGATCGGCGGCGCCAGCTTGGACGCCGGCAGTTTTAGAAAGATTGCCGGTATTTAATTTTTTCTTTATGTTTTTTACTATCATCGCTTGGATTTTGGTTATTATTTCTTTGGCTGTCATCCTTTATATTGTTATTCGCAAATTTCCCGCGTTGGCGATTTTAAACGTAGAAAATATTCCCGGCGAAAAAGAGGCGAAATTTAAAGAGAAGATTATCCGCCAGCGAGTGGAACGAGATTTTCACTCTTTAGGCGCCAATCTTGAC
>CAZIHD010000022.1:0-13168 GCA_964539015.1 uncultured Gammaproteobacteria bacterium | reverse complement strand
GGCTCAAAGGCAAAGCGGCAAACTTCTGGGCAATTTTTTCAAATTGTTCTTTAGAATACAAAAACAAGCAGTTATCCAAACCCTTGGTAACGACTGCTCCCTTTTTTAGGATGGCGCGGAACTTCACCGGAATGGCGAGGCGGCCTTTATCATCCAAATTGTGATTGTATTCGCCGATAAACATAGGGCGTCTTCGGTGGATAAAGTGTCAACAAGCAAATTCACCTTCATTCCCCACTTTTCACCTTAATGGTTTAATTATACACCACCATTACCCGCTGGTCAACTCTATAAACCCTTTAAAATTAAGGGAAAAATAAAAAAGACAGCTGTTTTCCACAAGCTGTCTCTTGATTGAATAAAAAATTAAAAAAGTTATCAACAGGCCGTCGCCTTTTTCTTGCCGATATTCGGCTCACTCTGATAGTGCGGTTTGACGGCTTGGCCGCCCGGAAAACTAAAACCATCTTTATCATCTACAGAAATAGCGGGCACGCCCAGAGCGTAAGCCAAGGCGTTGGCGGTCAGAACGCCGATGCGCAAAGAAGTAAAACTACCGCCTTGATTTTGGACTCTTATCTCTTTAATCTGAGGCCAAGAAATTTTCTCAGCCGCCATTATTTTTACAATCAAAGGTAAAAGTTTTTCGGCTTGCCGGCGCGGCGCCTTAACCTTCTTGATAATACTCCGGCCGCCGCCGGAGAAAGAAACACTGATTTCGTTATCTAAGGTCGTATCAATCGTTAAAATCATAATCTTGTAAAATAGTTTTTAGTTGACTTAAGGAAGAAACTTGAACTAAGCGGGAACGTAATTTGCTGGCGCCGGGCAATCCTTGAACATACCAACAAGCCTGCTTGCGCCATTCCACCAACGCCTCTTCCCCTTTAAGCTCAACCAGCAAACGAGCGTGGCGATAGAGCAAGCCGCTGATATCAGCGCGGCTATATAATATTTCCTGGCCGGTTTTAATTTCAGTAAACAGCCATGGCCGCGCCAAAGCGCCGCGAGCTAAGCCGAGCCCGTCGGCGCCGCTAAGAGCCAAAGCGCGGCGAGCAGAAATTAAATCATTGATGCCGCCGTTCATCAGAATAACTCCGGAAAAATATGCCCGCGCTTTTTCAACCAAGCTGAAATCCGGTTCCCCGTTAAAACCTTGGCTCAGACTGCGGCCATGGATCATGACCGCAGACACAGGTAAATCAGCCATCTCCTTTAAAAAATCCATAGCTTCAACATCTCCTGATTTTGCCCGGATCTTCACAGATACCGGCAGGCTTGAATTGGCGAGCACTGCTTCTATAACCGCCCGAGCGCGGGATAAATTTTTCATTAAATCGGCGCCGGCCCCCTGCTTGATTACTTTTCCGACCGGACAACCAAAATTAATATCCAAACCATGCGGTTTAATCTTTTCGGTCACTATCCTGGCCGCTAAGGCAAAATGCTCCGGATTAGAACCGAATAATTGAACGACGTAATATTTTTCTTTTTCTCTGTCGAATTGTAAAAGCTTTAGAGTCGCATTATTTTCTGTCTTTGGCTTATAAAAAAGAGCGGAAGAAGAAGCCATTTCGCTACAGACAACATCCGCTCCGTAAGCGGAGCAGATTTGACGGAAAGCAATATCGGTAAATCCGGCCATCGGCGCTAAGGCCAAAATCGGCTGGCCGCTGCTTTTTAATTTTTGCCAAAAATTATCAGTCATTTTCAAGCCGCTTTATTTATTTTCTGTCCCTCGGCGCTATCGCTAACCGCATAACCTTTCGCCATAATCTCTCGGCGCAAATAATCGGCGCGCTCCCAATCTTTTTCTTCCCGCGCCTGCTGCCGTTCAATTAAAAGATTATTGACCGCCGCCGGCAAAGACGAAGCTTCTAAAAACAAACCCTCATTATTATCTATTGCGGCTAAACCTAAACCCAGGACTCGGTCGAAATCAAGCACAGTGGCCAATTTATCCGCCGGCATCAAATCTGATTTTAAAACTTTGAATAAAACAGCGAACGCCTGCGGCAAATTTAAATCATCATTAACAGCGCTTAAAAAATCCTCTCGCATATCGGAAACGACCGCGCCCGTTTCTTTACCCAAAGCTGAAACTTGACGATAAAGAGCAAACAAGCCTTGTTCTGCCTGCCGCAAATTATCTTCGCTATATTCCATGGGTTTACGATAATGAACCTGCAAAGCGGCAAAACGATAAGCCAGGGGGTTAATCTGCTTCTTAACCAAAGCATTTTCCAGGGTCAAAAAATCACCCGTGCACTTTGCCATCTTCTTACCGCCGGCGATATTGAGAAAAGCGCCGTGCATCCAATAATTAAAAAACTTCTCGCCGGTCGCCGCTTCGCTCTGGGCAATCTCGTTGGTATGATGGACATTGATATGATCGATACCGCCGCAATGAATATCTCGCTCCGAGCCGAGATATTTTAAACTCATCGCCGAACATTCTAAATGCCAGCCGGGAAAACCGACGCCCCAGGGCGAATCCCATTCCATCTGGCGCTTACTGCCGGCTGGAGAAAATTTCCAAATGGCAAAATCGGTCGGATTCTTTTTTTCCGGATTCTTTTCCACGCGCGCCCCTTCTTTCAATTCTTCCAAGGGCAGATGGCTTAAACGATTATAATTGGGAAATTTCTCGGTATTAAAATAAATTCCGTCAGTCGTGCGGTAAGTATAGCCTTTATCTTCTAAAATTTTAGCCAGAGCGATTTGTTCGGAAATATTATCGGTCGCCCGGCACCAGATAGTCGGCGGTTGGATATTTAAAGCGCGCAAATCTTCCCGGAAAGCTTCGATATAATAAGCGGCAATTTCCCAAGCATTGCGCCCTTCCCGAGCCGCCCCTTGCTCCATCTTATCTTCGCCCATATCCAAATCGCCGGTCAGATGGCCGACGTCAGTAATATTCATCACTTGCTTCACTTCATAATTATTATAAGCTAAAGTCCGCACTAAAAAATCTTCAAACAGATAAGTACGTAAATTGCCGATATGGGCAAAATTATAAACAGTCGGACCGCAGGTATAAACACCGGCCTTGCCGGGCAGCAGCGGCACAAATTTTTCTTTCTGCAGAGTCAGAGTATTATAGAAATATAGATCCATATTTAAAAAAATAATTAATTTATTCGATCGGCCAAGCTTCCAGAGAATGAACAAAATTATCAATATTAACGCGCAATTCTTGTTTTAAAGGCATAGCTTTGTATCTTTCTACTTGTTGCAATAAGGAAGAGCGCAATTTTACCGCCAGATTATTGATAAACGAAGAATGTTCCGTTTGATTTTTAAATTGACTGGAAGCATCAACCGGGCTATTAACCAGAACTTCGCATAATTTAGTCAGTTCTTCCTTGTTAATACACATATAAAAAGCGGGGATGTTTTTTAATTCACCCAAACTCAATTTACCTTTTAAGATTCGGGCTCCGTATTTAATGCGAAAACCGCCGGCCAGCATCTTGTCGGTCATCTTTTTTTCTTTTTTATTCGGCCCGCTATTATCTGTTCGATCAATTATCTCATCGACGCCGCAAACAACATTGCCGCTCTCTTGATCAATAATCTCGTAATCAATACTACCGTTATAGTCGTCATAACCGGAAGAACGGACAACAATAAATCTCTCCGGCAATAGACGCTGCAACATTAAAACTAAAGCCATTTCAGTTATCTTGGCCGGGTCTTTTTCTTTACCGGCATAGGCTGCTTGTTGGCAGTCGGACAGATATTGATTAGATGTTTTATCGGCGCCAAATAAGCGGATAGAACAATTATCATCCAGCCAGCCTTCGGCGGAACCAGTTTGATCTTCCGCTTCCGGCTTATATTTATTATTATAAATCCGCGCCTGTTCTTTTAAGCTATTTTGCAGGCGATCAAAAAATTTCTCCGGCCTTAATTTCGGCGGTTCCCTTTTTAATTTATCTGGATCAAGCCTAGTGGCTTTTTCAATTCCGGGCAAATAATCAATACTCATATTATTTCGGCGCCAAGCGTACCGGATAAGAAACTTGAGCTTCATTTTCCGGCAAACCTGAGGGATTATCTTTTTTAATAATAAGTTCACCGCTAGTAGCAGCGCCAGCTTCAAAAACTAAATTGGCGCTGAAGCTTACCCAATCGTTGATCATCCATTCTCCCTGGGCTTTGGCGGCTGTCTCGGCTAGCACCTGCCCGGAAGCGGTTTTTAAAACTATCGGCAAACCGCCTTCGAAAAACCAGGAACCGAGTGCTCGTCCCATCACTTGATACGGACTGCGTAATAATTCTTCCGGCTGAGGAGAAATCAATTCTACCGATACCGGCGCTTTTACGCTCTCCGGTTGGTTAAGATGAACGGCAACCGTTGGAGTAAAACCGGACAAATTTTCTTGGCTCGTGCTCGTTGCCGAAGAAGAAGTCGATGATGAAGCGGTTGCCTTTTGCTCGTCAATTAAAGCGGATAGAGTCTTAATCTCGGCATCGATAGATCGAACATCATTACAAATCTTCTGCGGCTTGGCGGCTGTCGGCTGACCCTGAGCCCGCCACTCACCATTTTCACAGATCCAGCGATTGCGCGGCGTGGCTATGCGCAAAATAATTGCGCAAACAATGATAATCAGGCCGATAATCAACCAAAGGCGTTGTTGTTTTTCCATACTGTTTAAATACCCTTTAATTTTAGCATATATGCCTAAAAAATCTATTACCGAGAATTTTGTTTATATTTTTACCGCCAATATTGACAATTTATAAAATAAATGATATTATAAAATGAAATATTCGTCCTTAAAGACGAAAAAAATATAGGCTCAAATACGGTTTCTGCTTTAACCGCTTGAGCGAGGGGGGCGCTTTCGGTGTCCCCTTTTTTCTTAACAATTTTTTCTAAAAAACCGCCCTTTAATCCAGGCGGTTTTTTTATCAAGCTCTTAATTTAAAATCTTCGGAGGGTAATTTACAAAAATTTTCGTATTCTTCCACCGGCGGCAGTTCACCAGCCTCCCGCCAATCTAAAATTTTCTGTCGAGCGTCATCCAATAATCTCTGGCGGGCAATCGCGGTAAGGCCATAGCCTTGATTTTTTTCAGCTTTATCCAATAAATCTTCCAAGCGTTCTTGATAACGGGTGGCAACTTTTGCCCTAATTTCTTCACCCTGAATAAATTTTACAAACTCCGGACGGTCAGTTAAATGATTAAGAATAAACCGAGCGATTTCTTCAGCGCTCTTTTGCCAATTTTTGGCATGTTCATTATAAGGAGAAGATAATTGTTCAGGACTATCTTTCATATAAGTGGTCGTTAGTGGACTCGGACCACTGACCTCTGCGATGTGAACGCAGCGCTCTAACCAGCTGAGCTAAACGACCAGATATGACTTTTTTACCATATCTGCCGTCTTTAATCAAGGGTTGAGTCTTGTTTATATTCTAACAATATTTTAACGGTCTGACAATAATTCCATCAGGCAGTGTTGGCAATCAAAATGCAAACGATAGCGCTGATCCTGTTTTTCCAAAAAAAGAGGTTCATTTAATTTTTTTGCTTGCGCTTGTTTCGGACAAGCACCCAGAGCATAACGCAAGCAATATTTAGTCGTCATTAAAGGATGATCAGCGGTTAATCCGCTTTTTTCTATTGCCTCTTCCCCGACAAAAGCACCATGACGTTCATAAAAATTGCGCGCATAATCACTGGCAATATTATGGCGATAATCTAATTCTTTTTTCGGATAAGCCTGTTTCTCTTTTTTAATCTTATTAACCGGCAAGGGCTGATAGACATCTTCGCTGGCTATAATTAATTTTTCCGTTATCTCTCGGCGCCAGCTATTAATCTCGGCCAAGGGAATAAAGAACGGATTTTCACCGATTAATTTAAAATCTTGGCCATAGAAACCGCTTTGGCCGAGTTTGAATAATTGCTTTTTTAAATTGTCGGCGGCCAATTCTTTATTCTGAGCCGGAGACCAACATCCTTTTTTAGATAATTTAACGTGGGCGCCATTTTCGGCGGACACTTTCAGCTCGACCGCATCTGCCGTAAATTCTATTTCCCAGGACGTTGCCAATCGGCGGCTAGCGCCGCTTCTAACCGTCCGTTCAAAGGCGGGATTTTCATTGCGGAAAACTTCATCGCCAAGCCGTAAATCCAAATGCTTGTTAAGTTTAATCCAAGAACCGCTCTGATTAACGTAAGCGCCGGCGAAAATCTTATTCGCGCGGACAAAGACTAAGCCATCACCGGGACGTAAATCATGCTTTCTATCCAATTGATAAACGCCATTACGGCTGGCCGTAATTATACCGATAGCTTCACCCAAAGACGCCGATCCGGCCGCCAGCCAATCTCGGCGTTGACCGCTTAAAAAATAATCCGTATAACCACGATTAAAACTTTTATTTAAATCGGGTTGATAAGCCAGGTCAATTCGGCCATAAGAAGCCCGTCGATAAAGGCCATCTGATTGTACAATAATTTTGTCCAGGAGCAGACGATAGGCCGCCGTCGTGTTAGCAACGTAGACATCGTCTTTTAAACGGCCTTCAATTTTAAAAGAAGTAATGCCGGCCGCCGCTAAAGACGAGATAAAAGCCGAAGCGTTAAAATCTTTTAAACTAAGCCAGGGCTTTTCTCCGCCGCCGATTAATTTCCCCTCGGCATCAACTAAACGATAAGGCAAACGGCAGGCCTGGACACAAGCGCCGCGATTGGCACTTCGGCCGCATATCTGCTGGCTCAAATAACAGCGACCGCTATAACTGACGCACAGGGCGCCGTGAATAAAAGTTTCTAGTTCAATTTTAACCTGGCTGCTGATAGCCTTGATTTCGGCCAAACTCAATTCTCGACCCAAAATTACCCGCTGGCAACCGAGCTTCTCCCAGAATAAAATTTTCTCGACCTTGACATTATGTGCCTGAGTGCTGATAAAAATCGGCAAGGCGGGCAGACGCAATTCAAAAATGCCCGGATCTTGGAGGATAAGCGCGTCGACACCAGAATTCCCGGCCTGATCTAACGCGTCTTGCAGAGCCGGCGCTTCTTCATTAAAAAAAATCGTATTTAAAACAACATAAACTCGCGCTCCAAAAAAATGAGCCTGTTTGGCCAAGGCCTGAATATCCTTCCAAGAATTACCGGCCGCTTGGCGGGCACCGAAACGGGAGGCGCCAATATAGACAGCATCGGCGCCATTAGCCAAGGCCAATCTTCCTGTTTCTAAATCACGAGCCGGAGCGAGCAGCTCCAGGGGGATCACTTTATTTTTATTAATCATAGTCATGTTTTTATTCTATTATGCAACCGGTAAAAAGGCAAACAAAAAGGCGCTTTTTTAAAAGCGCCTCAAAATTGTGCCCGAAGGGGGACTCGAACCCCCACCTCCTTGCGAAGACTAGCACCTGAAGCTAGCGCGTCTACCAATTCCGCCATCCGGGCTGTTTAAATTCTTCCTATAGATTGCCACAAGGAAAAAGGTTTGTAAAGGCTGGTTTTAAAAAAGAAAACAAAAATCAAAAAAAATGCTATAATTTTTAAATATGCTTGATTTGGAAACTGAACAAAAAATATTTACTGCCGGTTATAAGCTGATCGGCGGCGTGGATGAAGCCGGCCGCGGCCCTCTAGCCGGACCGGTCGTGGCGGCTTGCGTGGTGATCGGCCCGGGCTTTAAAATTGATAGCGACGATTTACGCTTAGTCGCTGATTCAAAAAAATTAACCTCAAAACGCCGAGAAAAATTATTCAGCATCATAAAAAATAAAGCTTTGGCGGTCGAAATCGGCGTCGTTAACAATCGAGTGATCGATAAAATCAATATTCTTCAGAGCGCCTTTTTGGCTATGCGTCAAGCCATAGACAGATTAACGTTGGCGCCGGATTATATTTTGGTGGACGGCAATTTAAAAATACCGGGGTTAAAACAAGCGCAAAACGCCATCATTGACGGCGACGCCAAGATTTTCACCATTGCCGCCGCTTCCATTATCGCCAAAGTCAGCCGCGATTGGTTAATGCTGGAAGTGGACAAACAATACCCGGAATACGAATTCGCCCGCCATAAGGGCTATGGCACCAAGCGGCATTTGGAGAAAATAAGAGAATTCGGCCCCTGCCCCCTGCACCGTCTGACTTTCGCCCCTTTCAAAGTTAAAGAAAAAAAACGTCCGCGATAACGGACGTTTTTTTAAATTTCGAAATGATAAAAACGGTTACAATTTCGGCCAAGAAAAAATCATTTCCTCGCCGTTAACCATATCCTTAATTTTATACTGCCGCGCCGCCTGTTCGTCGCCGCCGAAAATAACCACCTTCTTAATTCCCTGCTTATTGGCAAACTCCAAAGCCTTGCCCGGACGCTGCGGTTCGAAAGCGAACAAAACTTCTTTACCTTCGGCGCGCAAAGCCGCGGCCAAACGCTGGCTTTCGGCCAAGAGATCGGCGCTGAGTAAAGGAAAATAATAACGTTCATCCGGCAAATCAGGCAACAAGTTCCAGCTCTCTAAAAACAAACGCGTCGTTTCGTCGCCGGGAGCAACGCCAACTGCCGGAAAACTTTCTGTACCGAATAATTCCGCCAAACCGTTATAACGGCCGCCGCCGAACATCGCCCGGCGATTATCCGGATGGTTATCAAAAACTTCAAAGACTAAGCCATCATAATAATCAAAACCGCGGATCAGGGTGGGATCAAATTGAGCCTGGGTGTAACCAAGATTATGGAGCTGGCCCAAGACGAAATCGATTTCTTGTTTCGCTGTTTTTAATTCATTATTATCCCGCAAAGCCGCGGCGAAGCTTTCGCGTTCGCCGCCAGCCATAAAAGATTGTAAACGCTCGGCCGCTTCTTTTTCCACCCCCGCTTCAGTTAATTGACGTAAAAATTCTTCACCGCTGAGCTTGCCATACTTGTCTAAGATACGAAAAATCGGCGCCTTGGACTTTATTTTAAGGCCGAACACCAACAGAAGGTTATCCAGGAGCTTACGGCTGTTAATCCGCAGCGTAAAAGAATTTTCCGGGGCGCCGAAAGCTTTCATAATATCCAGAGACAATTGCAAAATTTCCAAATCGGCGGCCAAAGAAGCACTCCCAAAAATATCGCAATTGAGCTGCCAAAACTCACGGTTACGGCCGCGCTGCGGCTTTTCGTTGCGCATGAAATTGGCAATAGAAAAAAACTTCAAAGGTTTGGGTGAAGCGGTATAAATTTTAGAAACCAGACGCGTGACCGAAGGAGTCATTTCCGGACGGATACATAATTCCCGGCCGCCGAGATCGGTGAAAGTGACCAATTCTTTGCCGCCGACATCTTCTCCGGATTTGGCTCGATAAATTTCTGCCGATTCCACCAGCGGAGTTAAGTATTCCTGAAAGCCGTAACTCCGGCAAACCCGGCGCCAAGTTTCAAAAATATAATGGCGGATAGTAAATTCGCCCGGCAGCCAATCGCGGGTACCTTTCGGTTCTTGATTGCTAAGATTAGTTTTAACCATAAAAATATAATATTTTCTCTTTTTCTATTATAAACGAGACCGGATGGCTTGTCTACCGAAACCGACTGCCCATCAATATAAAAAATGTTAAAAAAAATTTAACCCGGAAAAGCTATAATATTTTCAGCTCCATCCTAGAGAGCATAAATTTAAAAATCTTATGAAAATTCTGATCATTGACGATGAAAAAGACATCGTCGCTTTTTTAGAAAAGGGTCTTAAGGGCAAAGCTTATATCGTTGACGCCGCTTATGACGGCGAACGCGGATCTTTTTTGGCTCGCACCGGCCATTATGATCTAATTATCTTGGACAATAATTTGCCGAAAATGAATGGCCTTGAAGTTTTAAAGGAAATTCGTCGCGAACACATTAACACCCCGGTTTTAGCTCTCACTGTTAATGCAGAATTAGAAAAGAAAGGGGCGATGTTCGCCAGCGGCGTCGATGATTATCTGACCAAGCCTTTTCTGTTTGAAGAGTTTCTCTGGAGAGCGGAAGCGTTGATGAGACGTCCGGTTCTATTGGCCAGCAAATCTTGGCATATCGGCAATCTCCGCTTAGACACCAAGAGCCAGCTGGCAATCCGTAATAATCGCCGGATATATCTGACCGGTAAAGAATACGCGCTGTTAGAACTCTTCTTCAGGCGCCGCGATGAGGTTCTCTCTCGCAGCCAGATTATGGAACAAGTTTGGGATAATAACGCCGATCCTTTCTCAAACACGATTGAGGCGCATGTTATGAGCTTACGTAAAAAATTGAATCGGCCCGGAGAAACGGATTATCTCCATACTTTTCCCGGTCGCGGCTATCGCTTCAGCTTAAAACGTTATTAAGGTTTAAAAAACTTCCGCCCCTTTAAAGCCGCGGGCAGATATTCCTGGCCGGTATCATCGACTAACGGGGTATATTTATAACCTTTGGCGTAGCCTAAATCTTTCATTAATTTCGTCGGGGCATTGCGCAAATATAAAGGTACGGGCAAATTGCCGCTTGCTCTGACTTCCGCCATAGCCGCCTCAAAGGCTAAATAAACAGCGATGCTTTTCGGCGATTTGGCAAGATAAGTCACGGCGTGCGCCAAGTGGACGCCGCATTCCGGCAGGCCAATATTTTTACAGGCATCAAAAGCGGCTGTCGCTAAGAGCAGGGCGCTATTGTTGGCCATCCCGACATCCTCGCTGGCAAAACGGACTAAACGGCGGGCGATATAAAGCGGATCCTCACCCGCTTCCAGCATCCGCGCCAAATAATACAAGGCGGCATCGGGATTATTGCCGCGCATCGATTTATGCAAAGCGGAAATCAAATTATAATGCTCTTCCCCATTCTTGTCATACAACAAATTCGGCTTATTAATAATCTGTTTAAGGAGAGCCACATCAATATCGGCTTGATGTTCGGCGGCAGTTTCAATCAGACTAATCGCTTTACGGGCATCGCCGTTGGCTAAACGAGCCGCCAAGCGGGCGGCATCGGCCTTGATCTTCACTTTCAGCGTCTTAACCGCTCGCTTAACAATGACCAACAAGGCTTCTTCGTTAAGAGCTTCTAAAATTACCGGTTTTACGCGGGATAATAAAGCGCCGTTGACGGCGAAACTGGGATTTTCCGTGGTAGCTCCGATGAGGATGACCGTGCCGTTTTCCACTTGCGGCAGCAGCGCATCCTGCTGTGCTTTATTCCAGCGATGGATTTCATCGATAAATAAAATCGTCTTAACGCCCAAGCGCTTGCCTGAGCGCGCCTTTTCAATAATCTGCTTTAAATCTTTAACTCCGCTTTCGGTCGCGGACAATTGGACAAAGTCAGCTTTGGTTTCTTTGGCAATTAAAGAAGCGAGTGTTGTCTTGCCCGAACCGGGAGGCCCCCAGAAGATAAGCGAAGGCACGCGGTCGTTTTTAATCGCTTGAACTAGCCAGCCGTCAGGCGGCAATAATTGCTCCTGGCCGACGACTTCATCTAAAGTTTTAGGGCGCAGATACGCCGCTAAGGGCAAACCGCCAATCATATATTTATATTTTATACCTTCCGGTTAATAAAGGCTAATCTTGACAAAATAAAAAAATAGTAACCGTTCTTCTTCCGAAAAAAAGCGACCTTGGTTATCTTAAATTTGATAATTAAGGCCGCCGTTTTTTTATAAACCAGAGAATTGTTTTTTCTTTAATATCTTCCCTTATCTCGAATAAAGGTCATATACAAAGTCGGCACGATAAACAGAGTCAGGAAAGAAGATAGCATCAAACCAAAGATAATAGAACCGCCCAAAGCTTGCCACATCTCATTGGATAACGTAATCGGCAAAATTCCGAGAATCGTACAAATTGAAGTGATAAAAATCGCTTCCAAGCGGGACTTGCCGGCGTCGACAATCGACTCGGCAAAAGGAATACCGCTTTTCAGATTCAAACCGATCTTATCAACCAAAATAATGGCGTTCTTAACCACGATGCCGAAGAGGGCGAGAATACCGATCAAACCCGGGAAGGAAAGATTGATGCCGGCAATCGCCAAGCCGAAGAAAACACCGATAAGAGCCAAGGGGATGGTCGTTAAAACGATCAAAGCTTTCTTGAAGGAATTAAATTGAACCACTAGGGTGGAAACGATCAAAACGAAAGCGACCGCCATAGCTTTGATAATTGACATTACCGATTCCTGGCTCTGTTCATTCTCGCCGCCGTAAGTGATGGTGTAGCCGTCAGGCAAGCGATAATCCTTAATCTTGTTTTGAAAATCTTTTAAGACTTGATTGGAGTTGCCGCCGCCTTTCAGACCGGCAGACAAGATGACCGTACGCTTCTGATCAATACGGGTAATCGTTTCGACTGACGGTTTCAATTCAATCTTGGCGACATCTTTAAGAAAGACCGGCTGTTTATTAAGATTGATAATCTGCAAATTCTGAATAGATTCCAGGGAAGGAATTTTGTCTTTGGCAAATCGAGCCGTTACTTTAATTTCTTTGCCGTCACGCAAAACGGTCGTTACTTCCGTGCCGGAGATCGCCATGCGCAGAGTAGAACCGATGTAAGCGGCGTTTAAACCATATAACTCCATTCGATTCTGATCCAAATCAAAAGTATAATCAGCCGGCGATTCTTTCAAAGAAATATTAGTGCTGGCCACTTCCGGAATCTGCGTTAATTTCGCCTCCAGTTCGTTGGCGGTCTTATCCAATACCTGCAAATCGTCGCCGCTGATATGGGCTTCGAAAGCGGAACCGGAAGGTGGACCGCCGGAAGGTGACTCTACGGTAATAGTCGCTCCCTGGATACTGCTCAAATCACTTCTGATTTTATCCGCCACTTGATAGGAACGCAATTTGCGGGCATCTTTCTTAGTCAGTTTTACCGTAATGGAAGACAGATGCGAAGAGCTGGAGCCGCCGGAAAGACTATATTCGGAAGAAGACTGGCCGACCAGGGTGGAAAAATTAACCACCTCCGGATAATTAAACAATTTTTCCTCCACCTGGCGGGCAACCTTATCGCTTTCTTCTAATTTCAAACCGGAAGGCGCTTCAATATTGATATAAATAACTTCGGAGTCGGAAGGCGGAAAAAATTCACTGGTCACAACACCGGTTGCCGGCAAAGCGAGAGCGGCGATCAATAAAACAAAGGCGACGCCCAAAGTCAGGAGACGGCTGCGCTTCGTCGCTAAA
>CAZIHD010000021.1:0-13526 GCA_964539015.1 uncultured Gammaproteobacteria bacterium | reverse complement strand
AAAACAAGCGCTGGCCAAAATAAGCCAGCGGTAAAAAGCAGAAATTTTATCAGGAGAAATAAAAACTGAGGCCAAAGTAAAGATTAAAAAAAACGAAGCCGACCAGCGCCACCGCAGCGGCAGCTGAGACCAAAAATCACGTTTCCATAAACCGGCCGGAATTAAAACTAAAAATGCCAGCCATAATAAAAAAAGGCCGGCAAAAAGAGAAATCTCCCAATAAGTACTGGCGGCGGGACGTAAAATTAATTTTGTCTGCCACGGCAAAGTCCAGGCCGCCAACAGTAATAAGCCCGAACCTAACCGCAGCCAAAATTTATTTTTCATGGAAGAAGCGGCGTAGACGTTCTTGATAACGACGCGTAAATTCTAAACGACGATCGGTTAAATATAATTTCAAGACGCCGGGGCGGATGATCACGCGCGAATCTAGATTAATCTTGCTCTTTAAAGATTCGGGCATAATTAAAAGTTGAAAATTTCTCGCCAGCCGTTCAAAAAGATTACTGCAGCGGCGGCATAATTTTAAAACCGAGCTGGCGCGAAGCCAATAACGAGGCGATTCACGGTAAGATTGAGTATTAACGACAAAATCACCGTTGGGCAAATATTGGATCAGCCAATGATTGGCCGCCATCAATTGATGATGATAAGCGGCGGCATCATATAAAGGATAAAGTCCGGCGAGCCAAAAATGAAAATAATAATCATCCGCCCCGGCCGCCAAGGAACTTAAATCAAGATGAGCGCTATCAATATAAAAACTCAAACAAATTTTATCACGCTTTTGCGAGGGAGTCGGCCGCTGATGCAATATTTTCATCAGACCGGCGCAGAACAAACGCGTAATCCAGATTCGATTTTCCTTAGCAATGATAAAAATATCAATATCGCTGCCATCGCGCAAATTATGCCGGCCGATTAAATTGCTTAAAGCGGCAAATTTTACTGTCGGTAAAAGCCGGAACAGACGAACGGCGCGGCGGGCAATTTTTAATTTACGATTAGTGCAATGATACCGGCGTTTTCGGACTTCTATCAGCCGATCTTCGCCATGAAGAAAATAAAAGCCTTGATCGCTGGCCAACAGGCCGCTGGCCGCTAATTTTTTCGCTTCCACGGCGACTTCTTCAAAATCAGCCGCAACGCTTAAATAACGCCATAATTCATAAGCGGTTAAAGGATAAGCAAACAAATCAAAGAAAATCACGATGCGAATGATCGCTTCCTGCAATTCTGACAGCTTATTCAGATTCGGCTCCATAAGATAAGATTATTTCGGCCCCTCTAATTTCATCGGTTCAATTTCGCTTTCGCCGCCGGTAATTTTGATCACATCCTTATCAATCTTCTTAAATTCATGATAAGCGCTATTATATTGGTTAACTGTGGTATTCAGGCTGCCGCCGAGCTTGCGTAAAAATTCATCATAGCTGAGCATGTGCTTGCCCAGCTTTTCAATATTTACTTTAATCTCTTTCGCTTTTTCTTCAATCTGCATCGCTTTCAAGCCCTGCAAAACAGTCTGTAAATAAGCGAGGAAAGAGGTCGGAGAAACGATAATCACTTTTTTGTCGCGGAAAGCATACTCAATCAAATCGCGGGTATTGACTTTGACGGCGCCGACCGTATTAACGAGCAAATCATAATAAATTGCTTCCGAGGGAATAAACATGAAAGCGAATTCTAAGGTTCCCCGTTCGGGCAAAACGTATTTAGCAGTTTCGTCGATGCGATTTTTCAAATCCTGTTTAAACTGAATTTCGATTTTTTTGCGCACTTCCGGATCGCTGGTGTTAAGCAGACGTTCATAATTTTCCAAAGAAAACTTGGCGTCAATCGGAATAATTTTGTCTTTGACAAAAACCACCGCGTCCACGATTAAATCCTTGCCGGTCTTCTCGTTCTTGCCCATCGGATATTGCAAGGCGTAAGCATTCGGCGGCAAAACATTCTTTAAAGTTTCTTCCAAATAATATTCGCCGAGCACGCCCCGCTGTTTCGGGTTTTTTAAAATATCCTGCAAACTTTGAAGCTGGGAAGAAAAATTAACTACCTGCTTATTCGTTTCATCAAGCTTGGCTAACTTTTCCGTCACCTCGGCGATTAATTTGGCGGACTGGCCGGTGATATTTTGAATCACCCGGGTGGTCTGTTCAAATTGCCCTTGGTTGGCCCGGTGGGTTTCGCTTAATTTTTTATCCATTTCCTGCCGCAAATCGGTATTTTGGATAGAAAGTTGAGACAGTTTTTCCGATTGTTGCGCCAGGCGTTCCATCATCGGGAGCAGATCACTGGCATTTTGTCCTTTTTTCTTTAATAATAGAAAAATAACCGTGATAATCCCGGCCAGAAGCAATAAAAAAAGAAAAGTTAATATCGTGGTATTCATATTTATAATTATAGAATACTTTCCTACTTTGGAGTAGATATTGACTTATATTTTAAAATGTGTTTTCGTGATTTTGTTAGGTTCTAGCGTCTAACCCACGCCGGAGCTTGTTTTTTTACCAAAAAACCGCATCACTGCGGTTTTTTAATAAGGTTTAATTTTTTTAAATCCAAGTCACGCCCGACACTTGATCATCCGATTCTTTGAAGCGCATAATCCTGATTCCCTGAGTATCGCGCCCTAAAGTATTAATGGCCTTAAACGGCGTCCGGATTACCTGGCCGTTCTTAGAAATAATAATCAAATCTCGTTCCGCCATCGAGTCGGCATTAACCAAAAACGCGTTGGTAATATCGCCGGTCTTATCCGTTACTTTCGCCGTCTTAATGCCGCTGCCGCCCCGGCCTTGCAATTTATAAGAAGATAAATCGGTCCGCTTGCCGCAACCCTTGGCCATGATGGTCAGAATCTGATAGCTGCGTTTCTTTTCTTTATCCGTCTTGGCAACACCCATACCGACCACCGCATCGCCTTTATGCAAACGAATGCCATGGACACCGGCGGCATTGCGGCCCATATCGCGGACATCGGTTTCTTTGAAGCGGATGGCCTGGCCTTGGGCGGTAATCAGTTGAATATGATCACTGCCGGAAGTCGGCTTCGCCCAAATCAGGCGATCGTCTTCCTTAATCTTAATCGCAATCAAGCCGCTCCGGCGGATATTATTGAAAGCTGATAATTCCACTTTTTTAACCAAGCCTTTTTCAGTGGCGAAGAATAAATATTTACTGCCGAAAATCTTATCCAACGGCAGAACGGAAGTAACTTGTTCTCCGGAAGTAAGCTGTAAAAAATTAACGATAGAATTGCCTTTAGCGGTTCGAGAGGCTTGAGGAATCTCGTGAGCTTTAAGCTGGAACGCGCGGCCGCGGGTGGTAAAAAAGAGAATATCGCTATGAGTGAAAGTGGAGAACATAAATTCTACCGAGTCTTCTTCTTTGGTCGTTAAGCCGATAACACCTTTGCCGCCGCGAGCTTGGACTTTGAAAGTATCCGGTTCCAGGCGCTTGATATAACCGTCGCGGGTCATCATTACCATCGTCTCTTCGTTCGGCACTAAATCTTCCAAACTAAAATCCTTAACACCATGAGCGACCACGGCTGTCCGGCGAGGATTATCCCATTTGTCCGCTATCGCCGTAATTTCTTCTTTGATGATGCCGCGAATCTTGGCCACCGAGTTCAAAATACTTTCCAATTCTTTAATAATCTTTTGTTTTTCTTGCCATTCCTGCTCAATCTTCAAACGCTCCAAATTTGCCAAGCTCTGTAATTTCATTTCCAGAATAGCCGTGGCCTGCCGTTCGGAAAGTTTAAATTTCTTGATTAAATTTGCCTTTGCCACTTCTTTATCTTTTGAGGCTTTAATCGTCTTGATGACTTCATCGATATTTTTCAAAGCGATTAACAAGCCTTCCAAGATATGAGAACGATCTTTGGCTTTATTCAATTCAAACTGAGTCCGCCGGCGGACAACTTCTTCGCGATGTTTGATATATTCTTCCAAAATCATCTTTAGCGTCAAAACTTTCGGCTGGATACCGTCAACGAGCGCCAGCATGTTGACATGAAAAGTCGTCTGCAGAGCGGTATGCTTATATAAAGAATTTAAAATCTTTTTCGGATAAGAATCCTTTTTCAACTCAATAACGACCCGCACGCCGTCTTTATCGGATTCATCGCGCAGATTCTTAATGCCTTCCAGCTTCTTATCCCGAACCAAATCGGCAATCTTTTCTACCAAATCGGCTTTATTGACCTGATAAGGAACTTCGGAAATGATAATTTGAAAATAACCGCCCTTTTGCTCTTCAATTTCCGCCTTGCCGCGGATAATAATACCGCCCTTGCCGGTTGAATAAGCGGCGAGAATATCTTTCTGATTATAAATAATGCCGCCGGTCGGAAAGTCAGGACCTTTGACAAACTGCATCAAATCCTCAATGCTCGCTTCCGGATTTTCCATCAGATAAGAAATTGCCTGGACTAATTCGCCGAGATTGTGCGGGGGAATATTGGTGGACATGCCGACGGCGATGCCCATCGTACCGTTTAATAATAAATTAGGGAGCTTCGCCGGCAAAACCTGCGGCTCTTGATGAGAACCGTCATAATTTGGAATCAAATTAACCGTATCCTTATCAATATCAAACAACATTTCTTCCGCAATGCCGGCCAGCTTCGCTTCCGTATAACGCATCGCCGCCGCGCCATCACCGTCCATGGAACCGAAATTACCCTGGCCGCGAACCAGCGGATAGCGCATGGAAAAGTCCTGAGCCAGGCGCACCATGGAATCATAGACGGCGCTATCGCCATGAGGATGATATTTACCTAAAACTTCACCGACGACTGTGGCCGATTTCCGGAATTTTCCGTTCGCCCGCAAACCAATGCTCCACATCGCGTAAAGAATACGGCGATGAACCGGCTTTAAGCCGTCGCGGACATCAGGCAAAGCGCGGGAAACGATAACGCTCATCGCATATTCTAAATAAGAGCGGCACATTTCTTCAACCAGCGGCTGATCCTGAACGACGCCAAATTCTGTCTGGCGCTGATCGCCGGATAAAACGGATTTGGGTTCGTTCTTTTCCAAATTTTCAGAAAATTTTTCTTTTTTCATATCAATAAGCGATTTGTGTGATATTTTCGCAGCCCGGCGGAATCACACAGGGTTTGCTGGCGCCGATGGTCGGCATACAATTAATAAATTGCGGACAAGAAACGGCGGTCGAGGAAGCGGAAGGCTTTGCCTCTAGTTCTTTATTCAAAATTACCGGGGTCATGGTCGCAGGAGCAGAGCTGGCAATAGCCGCCGTACCGGTAGCGAAAACCGGGGTTGCCGAAGCAGTCGTAGTAGAAATTTTTTCTTCGAGATTATCGGCCATTTCCTTTAAAAAAGCCTTGCCTTCATTGCTGTCAGCATCATTGGCCTTCAAACCGGATTTTATTTCTTTAATCGTCTGATTGAGATCATCTTGCCAAGCGGTTGAAGAAGCTGAATTTGTATCATCGGCTTTCGAGCGGCGGCCGAAAGAAGCGGTCAAATTAAAAGCCCAAAAAACCAAAATAAAAATAGAAAAAATAATGACGCCGATTTTTAAAATCAAGCGTTTTTTGGCTTCGGCGGCTAATTTGTCCTCAGCGGAAATAGGCATAAAAAAATATTATCCTTATTCTCTAACCCCGTTTAAATCAACATCGTAAAGAATCTGCTCGGCTACCAGGCGGTAATCTAAAATTTCTTCCGGTTTCATCCATAAAGCGATTTCTCGCTCCGCTTCCGAAACCTGATCGGAACAATGGACTAAATTGCGCACCGCCCGTTCGTCAAAATTTGCCAATTCGTAAGAATCAAGAGTCAGATCGCCGCGGATCGTGCCGACATCGGAAGTCGCCGGTTCCGTGCCGCCGACAATTTTCTTGGCGATCGCCACGGCTTGATTACCTTCCCAAATCATCGGGACAATCGGGCCGCAACTCATAAACTTCACCAAAGCCCGGATGATATCTTTGCCATATTCGATAGCTTCTTTTTCCACGGGCATGCCCAAATCCTGACGATTTTTGATAGTAATTTCACCCTTCTTCTGGTACCACTCGTCATTCTTATTATAATGCTGCCAAAGCAATTCTTCATCTTTAACAATCATTAATTTCATCGCCGTTAATTTCAAACCGGCGGCTTCAAAACGCTTGATACATTCGCCGATTAAACCGCGCTGAGGAGCATCGGGTTTCAGGATGACGAAAGTCCTTTCTTTCTTAGGGTGAGTCATAGTAGAGGTATTAAAAATTAATAAATAATCAGATGAGGCGATTAATATTTCAAAATCACCAATTCCATATCTTCTTGCGGCAAATCTTTCTTATTGATTTTCAGTTTTTCTTCATAAGACGGCGTCAGCCCCAATTCTTTAATAAACTTTTCCACGTCATCGAGTTCCAATTGCTCTTTTTGAGAATCGGGTGTCCGATAATGCATCGGAATAACAATCCGCGGCTCAATCTGCGCAATCACTTCCACGGCCTTTTTGGCGTCCAGCGTATATTTGCCGCCGACCGGAATTAAAAGAATATCAATACCGGCCAGTTTTTCTAACTGTGCGCTATCCAAAGCCTGCCCCAAATCGCCCAGATGCACTATGGAAATATCATCCACCTCCAAGCGAAAAATAAGATTACGGCCTAATTTCGTGCCCTGGACATCATCATGATAAGAATCAATGCCTTCCACTAAAATATTTTTCTTATCGTATTCGCCGGCGCAATCAATAATAAAGGGATTACCGCGCAAAGCGCCAATATTGTTATGATCGTGATGATCGTGGGAAACGGTTACAATATCAGCTTCAAAATTCGGCAATTTTAAACCGACTTCTTTATCAAAAGGATCGGTAACCACGGTCACGCCATCGGGGCCGATCTTATCTTGCAATTTAAAACAAGAGTGTCCAAGCCAAGTAAGAATCATATGCTTTATTTGTCGGCAAAATAACGCGCCGAGCGGATATTTGGGCGAAGATTAAAAAGATTTCTATTGATAATAACAATAAAAATGGGTTCTCCAACCCTGTTTTTATTATATCAAAGCAAAAGGCGAAGGTCAATTTTGCGGTGTTTGCATAAAAAAACAGCCTCTTAATAAGAAGCTGTAAAAACTAAAAAAACTTTTTTTATTTGATTATCCCGTAGGCATTGCCTAAAGGATTCAAGTTCAGGGAGATAACGGGGGTGCCACGAGACACCACCAGTTCATAAACTGCCCGTACCTTAACCCCTTGGGAGTTAATATACGAGAAAGAAATATTATTGAACCCTTGGTTCAACCTAACAGGCCGCGAACGGCGGTTAGGTGATATTGGTTCAATATTCAACTCGGCGTTATCGCACACCATCGTGCTGCCGGTGGTGTTGAAAAACACCACTTTTGTAACATTCCGTTGAATGTTATTCAAGTGTGCTTGTCTCAGGATAAAACTTTTTTGTCCCTGGGTCACAATTCCAGAAACCGGGGTCTGCCAGATATTTTTCCCCGAAGAATTAAGTTGCGGATCAGCATCGTAAAGAATTTTGAAGCTAATCATTCCGGGCTTCGTTTGGATTGGCGAAGTCTGTTGTCCCGGAGCTAAAGCGGCTCCGTAGAAAGCGCCGTCAAATACCAATATAGTTGACTTGGTAGAATCTACCAATGTCAGGGGAAAAATTTCTGGTATCACACTGCCGGATACCATCGGGATTTGGATGGTAGATCCTGGTACAGCAGATAATTTACTGGCATTATTGTCAGTATTGGATACCGGTACTGACAATTTAGTTGGTTCTGTTTCCGGCAAAACCAAATTTTTGTCAGCCACGATATTGGCTGTGTACAAAAAATTTGATTTTACCTTTTCGCCCACGAAATAACGTAGACGGATTTCAACCTGGCCGCTGGTCGGTAAAAACCAAACGGCTTTTTCTGATTGCGGTGCAATAATCATCTGATTATTGCCGGTTGATACTTCCACCCATTTATCGGGTGAGGTATTTCTTACGGTCGGCTGTCCGAAGACGGCCAGGGTAGCGCATAAAGCGCTAAAAACTAAAAGTAATTTTTTCATGTCTAAAGATTTTAAAGGTTTATAACACCAGACCAGGATATTGCTGATCAGGTTTTATAAACCCTTAAAATTTTCTTTGTTAAGGAACAATGATTTAATTATTTGTTAATTAAATTCTTCTCAACTTAGCATTTTTTATAAATTATGTCAAGGCAAAAACGTTATGACCGAATAAGCTAAAAATTTTAATGCCGATAACGTCTGTTTTGGTTAAAGAATATATTAAAAAACAGGCTAAAATTAGCCTGTTTTTTTAATAACATAATAAAATTCAACTTATTTTTCCGGAGAAAGTTTTCTCAAAACATTGCCAATAAATTTATCCAGATCAATGTTGGCTTGAGAATCAAGGCCGATCTCGCCGGTTTCAATTACTTTGGAACCAAACATTTTTTGATTGGCGCCGGGAGTGGCAATAATTTCGTAAGAATTATTATTCGGATAAAAATCAATCTCATATTTACCCGCCTGAACCGAAAAGCCTTCGCCAACTTCGCTTTTGAAATATTGTAATTTACCGCTGTCAAAATCTTTGGCCGAAAGATTAAAGCGATCCAGCGCCCCGCTATGCAAAAAGTGGTCGTAATTATTCCCGGCAACGACTGTTTCGGTAAGATTGCTATTTAAATCCTTGATGCTTTCATTGATAAAATTCTTAGCGCCGCCTTTCAAGATATGGTCATTGACAAGGCCGGATCGAACTTCTTCATAGGAAACATTATCGCCCTGGCCGTTAATCTTAAAAATTGCATAAGTATCTCCGCCTTGAGCGCGGGGATAAAATTCAAATTTATAGCCATTCTTGACGCAATAAAATCCTGAAGCCGCACTGCCTTTGTCAATCAAATTAAACATGCCGCCAGTCTGAAAATCTTTACCATAAGACAAGCCATAATCGGCCAATTTAAAATTCTGATTTAAAGTTTCCGCCCGGCTGCTCTGAAAAGAAGCAGGCATATTGGCACCTGGGCGATCGGTCGGATTAGCCGTTTCGATATTTTTAAGATGATTCAAAGAGTTGATTTTAGAATGGCCGGCGGCGATAGTTTCCGCCGTCTGGCTATTAACTGACGGTTTAACCGCCGCGGGCGCCTTAGGCGCAAGCTCATCCTCTTGCCCGAAAAAATTCTCGGCCTGATTATTTTTTCCAAAAACATGAGGCATATCGGTATCGTCAGCCGAAATAAGCTTAAATTTATTTATCAAAAATCCTCTGGCATCGGAAACGGGTATACCTTTATCATCAATCAAAAGACCGGAAACCTCATTGCCTTGATCATCAAAGAAATAATAACTATTAGTTTCGGTATTAATAAAAATATTATGCCCGCCGAGCTGAGTTTGGATAACGTTCTCGTCGGCATAAGCGGCTTCCGCTGTTGAAAAACCTAATCTAGCACCGGCTCGATCCGCCCAAACTTCATTCATGCCTTTACCCGGTCCGGTAAGAGGTTGATCCCCGGAAATTACCGGATTTTTGTTGATTAAATTTTTATCAATCCCAGCAGACATTTTAATTTCCTGTTTCGGCAAAAACCCTGGTTCGTGCCCGGCACCGCTTTCCGTATGAACGACAAAACCGGAACCGCTCTTTTCTAAAATTACCCGATTGCCGACAAAAACTTTATCAATAACCTCGCCGCTATTGGCTAAAGTTTTATTGGTCTGTATTTCCGCCCAATGATGCAAGGCGGCTGAATTATTTAAATCGCCCTGATAACCCAGATCTTTGGCGTTGTTCTGAAAAATTTCCCGAGTAGACCGCCAAACCGAATCGTGCGTCCCCGGCCGTAAACCCGTATTGCTAATTTCATTCGACCAAGAAGCGGCTGCGGCTTTTAGCTCTGTGCCGCCGCCAAGAGATTGATTTTTATAAAATTCTTCCAGGGACAAAGATCCTTTCGGTTTGGCCGGCTGCAAAAAATCCCGGCCGACAGTATCAACCGCCCCAGAATTTCGACCGCTTAATTTAACCGGAACGGGTACGGAATTTTGAATCCCTAAAAAATTATTAATTTCTTCTTTGGCTTCACCCACCGCCGAAGCGGCACTGGCTATTATTTTTTCCATGGCCGAAAACTGACTATCTAATCCAGAATTTTCTTTAATAAAATGATAGCCGGCAGACATCTGATCTTCCACCCAATGCCCGGTAAGTTCATGTAACGAAGCACCAAGGCTGGCAAAAACAGAGCCCAGAGCCGCGCCTTGCAACATTTTATCAACGACAAAACGATGGCGGCGACTATCTAATTTCTTGTCGCCGGCGGCTTCTAGAACATTGATTAATTCTTCGGCCCGCTCTTGCATCGCTATTCTTATTTCCGAAAAAGTCTTCGCCTTTTCATAAATATCTTCTTTATCTCCTTTTTTAACAAGAACAAATGTTTCCAATTTTTCATCAGACAAATCATTGTTTAATTTTAATAGAGAAAGTTCGCCGCGGCTTAAACCTTGATAAAAATCCAAACTATTGGCCGTGCGTTCTTCGAGACCGCCAAAATTAACCAAGCCTCTATCCGCTAAATCTTTATTGAAATCCAAACGCCGGCGCAATTGCCCGCTTAAGAGATTTTTTTTATCGGGATCCGTCTCTAGTTCAATCTTCTCCAATAAACTATTGAGTTTAGTGGATAAATCAACGGATTTCAAAGTTTTGCGTTCAATATTATTTTGTTCTTCCAGGCGCCATTTCTTATCAAGTTCTAAAAATTCCTTTTGTAAAATCTGATAATAATCAACTGCAACCGGATCGGCCTGTTGCAGCCACTCTTTTGGCGTCAAAGAATACTCGGCCGGAATTAAAGACTGTATTTCTTTCAAGACTTCACGGCGCCGAGTTAAAATCAAAGAAACGGCGGCGTCTTTTTTGTCGATAAATTTATCAGTTTCGCGTATTTGCTTTTTAGCCCGCTCTCTCCCGCGCCAAGCACCGACTACGGCGGCCACAGCCGGAATAGCGACAATGCCCAGAGGCGCGGCGATAATCATTCGGCCGACATAGCCTCCGGCCATAAATTTCCAATTTTCTTTCTTAAACGACTGTCCAAAAACCGATTGGCCTTTGGCCAGCTGAGACCAGTCTTTTTCCAAATCGGGATTGGCGACCATAAGCTGCAGCATATTCAACTTCGCGTCGGCATCATTCATCTGCTGGCAAGCTTCGGCTTCCGACATGGCTAATTTATTAGTCAAACAATTACCCAGTTGAACGCGTAAAGCCTGATATTCTCTCTGCGCGCTCAAATACATTTCAGCGTGCTTATATTCTTCGGATTTTTTCGGTACCGAATCAAACTTCACCAGCCAATGCTTAGGCATGGAGGCGAGAACGTTGGCAGCTTTATTAAAATCGGCAACCAATTGCTTCTGAGAATTATCCAATTTTTCCGCATTTACTCCATTTAAAAAATTAACGGTAATTTTTTTATCGATCTCCTGTTCTTGAAAATCAACCATCTGGTTCCAGTCCACTAAACGTACCAGATCGGCGCCGTGTTCTTCTAAGCCGCCGGTTTCTTGATTTTTTATGGCTTCCTGCCCTTGTTTCCTTGATTTAAACATATTGGAGAAGCCGGCGCCGAGCTTGCCAAAAAAATTTTTTCCGACCAAAGCTTGCGCTTGTTTATTCTTAACGGCGGCTCGCGCTTTTTCCAGCGCCAGCGCTTTCAAGCTTTTGGCAATAATTAGTTGAGAAACCCCGTTTAAATTTTCCAAGCCGGGGATGGTTTTCAAGTCTTTAATGCTCAAACCTAAAGTATAAAAAATCGCCAGCGCCTCGGGAATAATCTCTTTATTATTTATTTCATTTAATTCTTTTTGATTTTTTTGATTCCGAGCCGCTGACGCGTCTAAACCGAGATTAATTAAATCAATGCCTTTGCGCCTGGTGCTCTCTATGTCTATATCCTTATATTTCTCACCGGAAACTTTTGATCGGCTCAAACCCGCTTTAATCAGTTCAATCCCTTTATTGCTAACCGCTTCCGACTGATTATTTTTATCATCAGAAATTTCAGCTTGTCTCAAACCTGCCTTAATCAGTTCAATTCCTTTATTGCTAACCGCTTCCGACTGATTATTTTTCATTTCTGCTTGATCAGAATCAACCTTAGGCAAATCTGCATCTATTCTATCTCCCTTATTATTTTTATCATCAGAAATTTCAGCTTGACCCAAACCGACTTTAATCAGTTCAATTCCTTTATGATCAGCCGCGCCGGCCAGCTTAATTTCCGTACGCAATTTTTCAATTTCCTCTTTGTTCTTATTTTCTTGTTCCTCTTGTTCAGCTTGTCGTAATTCTTCCTGCCAAGATGTTCCAATATCAGCCAAAGTTGAATCTTTTTCTTTTAAGATCTTCTTTTTTAATCTAATCTCTTTCTGCTCGGCAATAATTTGAGCCAGCGGTTTAATCTTTCTTCCTTTTAAATTCGACTGAACTTTAACCGCGGTTTTATTAGCTTCGCTGACAGCCGTATTTACTACTTCTGCACGCGTATCATCAATTACTCCGCTTTGCTGGTTAAATTCGGGATTATTTTCTAAACCAACCGCCGCCCCGCCTTCGATTTCTTTTTGGTCGGCGACTTCATCGATTAATTCCGTTGTTTTTTCATCAATTAACTCGGGCAGATCTTCCGGCGCCGGCGCCTTTTCCGCGATCTCCGCCGGCATTTTAAGCTGTTCGAGCAATCGCTGGGAAAAATTAACGTTAAATTGATTTTTAAATTGTCTGCGCAAAATAATTTTATCGTCTTTTTTAGCTTCGTTAATCTGCTCCGCTAATTTAAGAATTTCCGGTAAGTGCGGACGTAATTTATCTAATTGATCTTCTTTCGAATCGGCGTTTAAAATTTCTTGCTTGCCTTCTTGCTTGCCCATATTTTTAAAATTAATTTAATTGCTTGAGCTTATTTAAAATATCCGCTGCCTGTTCGGCGTCGGTAGCATTTTTAAATCTTTTAATCAGCTCCATTTTCTGATAATGCAAAGACAGAAGCGCTTGTTTGGCTTCATTAAAAATAATTTCTATTTCTTCGGCGGCTTGTTGCGGCGATGCCATAAAAAACTGATTAATACTTTTTTATAATTATTAATATCTTAACATAAGATGATGTATTTTTCCAATAAAATCTGATTAAAAATAACTCTTGACAGGCGCCGGCAAATGATATAAGATAGGGATACTTGAAACATAAAAACTGAATAGTTAAGTAAAAACAAGGTATTTCAATATATCTCTGTTTTTTTCTGTCCTACCCAAAAATGTTTTAAGCTCTGAACTTTAATAACTGTAAACTTGGTGAAGTAATAAAAATTTTGATGCGGATCGGCATCAATTCGGATAATAAATTAACCAGAATCTTTTCATTTTTCCTTCGGGAAAAATGATCTCTATACTAAACAGAGAGTTTGATCCTGGCTCAGGATGAACGCTGGCGGCGTGTCTAAGGCATGCAAGTCGA
>CAZIHD010000020.1:0-14105 GCA_964539015.1 uncultured Gammaproteobacteria bacterium | reverse complement strand
GTGCTTCGTTCCCTTGCAAAATTTCTTACGAAATTTGTGCCGCGGGCGGGAATCGGTCACGGTCGCTAAGCTTTTCACTCTCGTTTCACTCGATGAAAAGCAAGCGCCCCGACCCGGCCTCGTGATGCGTCGCTTCACTCCGCATATCACTCCGGCTTTCGATTCCCGACACGAAGCACGCAGGTGCTTCGTTCCCTTGCAAAATTTCTTACGAAATTTGTGCCGCGGGCGGGAATCGAACCCGCACTGTATCGCTACAACTGGATTTTAAGTCCAGCGCGTCTACCAGTTCCGCCACCGCGGCCTATTTTCTGTGGAGATGATGGGAGTTGAACCCATGTCTAATAAGCGCCCTTAGATAACTTTACAAAATTAGTTCGATTTAAATTTGTCGCTGACGCCATCAGAAACCGAACAAAAGCGGCGGCAACCACCCCTCATTGTCTTGGAAAACAACAGGAAGGGGCCGATGTTTCCAAAGCTTCAATTTATGACACCGGGTGGCGGCACTGAAGCGGCACCGGTCCGATGGTTATAGCTATTTTTTAATTAAGCCATAACGGGAGCGAAACTCGGAACTTTCCAAGTAAACGCCCTGCCAGTAGTTTTGGCATGTATATTTTTAGATTATTTTTACGGTTTAACCTAAACCCGTTTTGAATATCTAAGAACGGTCGTTATTATCGATACCCGGCATCCCCGACTATCTGCCGTTCTGTCTCTTTGTTAAAGTCTGAATCTGTCTATCTACCTCTCTTTTTTTAATCGCCTCGCGCTTATCATACTTTTTTTTACCGCGACCTAAGGCAAATTCCAGCTTTACAAAACTGCGTTTAGTATACATTTTGAGCGGAACCAATGTCAAGCCCTTTTCCTGGGTTTTTCCGGCCAAATGAGAAATTTCTTTCTTATTCAACAAAAGTTTTCTTTCCTGAATCGGATCATAATCAGGTAATTTGCCAGCAAAGCGATAAGGAGAAATATGAGCGCCGACCAGCCAAAGTTCCGGACCATTTTGTCCGGCGCGGAGACTAACATAAGCGCCGTTAAGATTAACGTGCCCGTCTTTGGCTGATTTTGCTTCTTGGCCGGATAAGACAAGACCGGCCTCATAATTTTCTAAGAGGTCATAGTCAAAACTAGCTCTGCGATTGTTGGCCAGAATCGGCATAATTCCAAGATTTTAGTTGAGCAACGACTTGGTCGTTGAACATCATATTTTCCAAATGGCGGCGATATTCAGGACTATTTAATTGCTTCACCGTTTCCGGATTGTTGCCATACATTTTTTTCAGTCCCTCTAATTTATCTTCTAAATCCTTAGCTTTTACTTCTGTCTTTTCAATAATACCGACTTCGCGGATAATGAGCGCCGTCTTGATGCGCTTGATGGCGTTCGGTAATAAATCTAAACTTAGCTCCTCACGGCTTTTCTTTAAATGCTTAAGATAATCTTCAAAATTACCGCCCTGATTGACAATATTATGTTCGAGCTCAGCCAGCATATTTTCCGATTCATTTTCCAAAAGCGCTTCCGGAATATCGCCAAATTTTGCCTTTTCCGCGATTGCTTCCAACATCTTCAATTCCGCCTTAATATCTGCTTGGCGTTCACGATCGGCTAAAATATTTTTTTTAATCGCTTCTTTTAAATCCGCCACGTCTTTAAAATGCATTTCTTTGGCGAGATGGTCGTCTAATGCCGGCAGTTCCCGTTGATAGACGGAAGTGGCGGTAACCGCAAACTCAACCATCTTACCGGCTAAATTTGCTTGATGATGATTTTCCGGATACAAGAGTTTAAACTCTCTTTTTTCTCCTTGTTTAATCCCGATAATCTTATCATCAAATCCGGGAACCATATATTCTTTACCTAAAATAATAGTGACGTCCTGTGCTTGGCCGCCTTCGACCGGCACTTTATCCAAGCTTAAATTAACCGTCAGAACAAGCTTGTCTCCTTTCTTAGCCGGCTCGGTGCTTAACTTCTCTTGAGCGCGCATTTCTAAAATTTCTTGACAAGTCTTTTCGATGTCCTCGGCATTGACCGCCGGTTGTTCCCGTTTAATTTTTAAGCCCTTATAATCTCCCAAGGCCACGGTCGGCAGCAGGGAAATAACAACTTTATATTCCAGAGGATTGCCTGGAGCTAATTTTGTAATTTCCACTTTCGGCTGACCGACGGGCTGGCGTCCGGCTAGCTCTTTAGCAAAAACATCGTCGATAGTTTTTCGAATGGCAATATGGGCGGCTTCTTCCAGAATGCTAATTTCGCCGACTTTCTGCTTTAAAATTTCATATGGTACCTTGCCGGGACGGAAACCTTCAATTTTTACCTGTTCGGACACGTGCTGAGCTCCTTTTTCAATATACGGTTCAAATTCTTTAGGTTCTAAAGCGATAACCAACTCTACTTGTGATTTCTCTAAATCTTTTTTGGTAACTTGCATAATATCTTCGTTATATATATTAAGCCGCGAATGGCGGCTTGTTTAAATAATCAATTAACAAGCTTAATCTTAGCATTTTTGCGGAAAAAATCAAGACAAAAAATGCCCTCATAAACATCCTGGTTTACGAGGGCATTTAATGTTTAGCTCAATTTTAAATTAATAAACCGACAATGAGCAGCGCCACAATATTCAAAACCTTAATCATCGGATTAATCGCCGGGCCGGCGGTATCTTTATAAGGATCGCCGACTGTATCGCCGGTTACCGCTGCCTTATGAGCATCGGAACCTTTGCCGCCGAAATTACCGAGTTCAATATATTTTTTCGCATTATCCCAGGCGCCGCCGCCGGAAGTCATCGAAATAGCTACAAAGACACCGGTAACGATAGAACCGACCAAAAGTCCGCCTAAAGCTTCAACGCCATGCGAACGAAAACCAAAGCCGACAATAATCGGAACAAAAATCGGAATTAACGCCGGGACAATCATTTCTTTAAGGGCGGCTTTAGTAACAATATCAACTGTTCGGCCATAATCCGGTTTTTCGGTTCCAGCCATAATTCCTGTTTTTTCTTTAAATTGGGCGCGAACATCCTCTACAACCGAGCCGGCGGCACGGCCGACCGCTTTCATGGCTAAAGCGCCGAAATAATAGGGTAAAAGGCCGCCGAGAAACAAACCGGCTAAAACATAGGGATTATTAATAGCAAATTGATAGGCAGCCGGAATAGAATGAGTAAAATCGGAAAAAAGAACTAAAGCGGCCAAAGCGGCGGAACCGATAGCATAGCCCTTAGTCACAGCTTTGGTAGTATTGCCGACTGCATCCAAAGGATCGGTAATATTGCGGACGTCCTCGCCTAATTCCGCCATTTCTGCAATACCGCCCGCGTTATCCGTAATCGGACCATACGCATCAATAGTTACAATAATACCGGCCATTGATAACATCGCCATCGCCGCTACGGCCACTCCATACAAACCGACTAGGGAATAGGAACCAATCATAGCGGCAATGATAACGATAATCGGCCAAGCCGTCGATTTCATGGAAACTGCCAAGCCGGCAATAACGTTAGTGCCATGACCGGTTTTTGAGGCTTCAGCAATGCTTTTAACCGGCGCAAACTTAGTGGAAGTATAATATTCAGTAATAACCACTAAGGCCGCCGTGACAGCTAAACCGATTAATCCGGCTAAATAAATATTAAGAGCTAAAGCCGAATCGGCAATAAACATCCGAGTTAAAGGATAAAAAGCGAGCGCGGCCAAAATGCCGGCCGCTAAAAGTCCTTTATACAAAGCGCGCATAATATTATTTTTCTTGCCCAAACGAATAAAGAAAATACCGATTATGGAAGCGATGATGGAAGCGGCTCCCAAAACCAAAGGATAGAGAATAATATTATTGTTTCCCGGAAACAAAAGAGAACCGAGAACCATGGCAGCAATCGAGGTAACGGCGTAAGTTTCAAATAAATCGGCGGCCATACCGGCGCAATCGCCGACATTATCGCCGACATTATCGGCAATCACGGCCGGATTACGCGGATCGTCTTCGGGAATACTGGCCTCAACTTTGCCGACTAAATCAGCGCCGACATCCGCCGCTTTGGTATAAATACCGCCGCCCAAACGCGCAAAAATAGAAATCAGAGAGCCGCCGAAAGCAAAACCGATCAAAGCGTGTAAATCATTAGTTAAAAAATAAAAACCGGCTGTTCCGAGCAGGGCTAGCCCGACAACCAGCATGCCGGTGACGCTGCCGCCGCGAACCGCGACATTTAAGGCTTTTTGCAAACCACCTTTGGCCGCTTCGGCCGTACGAACATTAGCGCGGACACTGACAAACATTCCGATATAACCGGTTAAAGCGGAAAAAGCGGCGCCCAGTAAAAAGGCCAACGCGGTTTTCCAGCCCAAAGAAGGCAAAAAACCGATAATCAGAAAAAGAACCGCCGCCACAATCGCCACCGAACGATATTGGCGGTTTAAGAAAGCTCGAGCGCCGTCTTGAATGGCGCGGGCAATCTCTTGCATTTTTTCGCTGCCGGCAGGCAGGCGAAGAACAGACATGACAGCAATCAAGCCGTAGATGATTGCGACCAAAGCGCTGCCGATGATCAGAAAATTAGTCATCATATAATCTTGTTTAAATATTCTTTACCCCGCCGCAAAGACGGAATAAAAATAAAAAATTATTATTCATTATCAGGTGCCGGCGCTTCCGTGGAAACTGCTTGATCTACCGCCTCGGCATCATCGGACTCAATTTTTTTAGAAATAAGTTCTCCCTCTTCGCTGTCAGCTACCTTTTTCTCCCCCTCTTCCGTCGCTTCAATAATATCGATTTTCCAGCCGGTAAGATGGGCGGCCAAACGGACGTTCTGGCCGCTCTTGCCAATCGCCAAAGACAGCTTGTCCGGACTGACCTTAACGATTGCCCGGTGTTCTTGTTCGTTTAATTCAATGCTTAAAGTTTTGGCCGGAGCTAAAGAATTAGCGATAAATTTTGCCGGATCTTCATTATATTCAATAATATCTACCTTTTCTCCACCTAATTCGCTAATAATCGTCTGGATGCGGGCGCCGCGCTGGCCGACGCAAGAACCGACCGGATCAACATTTTCGGCCTCCGTATAAATCGCTACTTTGGAGCGCGAACCGGCTTCGCGGGCAACGCCTTTGATTTCCACTAAACCGTTGGCAATTTCCGGAATTTCTAAATAAAAAATCTTCTTCAATATTTCTTCGCTGCGGCGGGAAAGAATAATTTCCGGACCCTTATGGCCTTCGCGCACTTCTTTAATATAAACTTTAACGCGTTCGCCCGGACGATAATATTCCGAAAAAATTTGTTCTTCCGAGGGTAAAATACCGATAGCTTTGCCGAGATCAACAAAAACCAAGCGTCCTTCGTGGCGTTGGACTACGCCGCTGACCACTTCTTTTTCTTTATCTTTAAACTCACTTAAAATCATGTCGCGCTCCATCTCCCGCAGTTTCTGAATGATAACCTGTTTGGCAGTCTGAGCCGCCATGCGGCCATAACTTTCCGGAATCGGCAATTCGGTCATAATTTCATCGCCGACCTTGGCATCATGTTTTAAAATCAGAGATTCTTTTAATTGAATATCGGTTTTCGGGTTGAAATGATGTTCTTTTTCTTCATCTTCATCGGTAACCGTCTCGCGTTTTTCTTCTTTTTCTTCCCGCTTATATTCAGGATCGTTCAAACGGCGGAGCATTTCTTCCTCTTCTTGCTCGGGTAGATTTTCGACTACGGTCTTGACGTCATAAATTTGGGAAATGGCCGTATTAGGGTCAAAAATAACCTTAATATTCTGATTTTTTTCGCCATAATCTTTACGATAAGCGGCCGCCAAAGCCAGCTCAATCGTTCCGACCACTGCTTGATAATCAAGGTTTTTTTCTTCGCACACCTGTTTGATGGCGTTAGTTAGATCAGACATAATGTTTCGGCCACGTCAGCCGCAATCACGGGACGTGGAAAAAATTTATAGAGAAAAAGCTAATTGTTAATTACAATTAGCTTTCCCTAACACAATAGCAAAACTTGTAAATTTTGTCAAAATTAGAAGGGGCCGTAAAGATAATTAGTTTTGCCGGAAGCGACCGCTCTTAAGCGCACTAGAATAAAATAAGTTATACCCCAAGCCATCAGAATAATAATCAGGCCGATAATCGCTTGAGTAATCTGTTTAAGCGACTCCTTAACTTTATCTTCATTGCCGGCCGCCGTCATATATTTAAACCCGGCAATCAAAACCAGCACCAAAAAAATCAGCGCCAACAGAGATAAAACAATATTAATGATGCGTGCCAGCGTATAGCGAATATCATCCGGCTGCTTATTGCCGAAAGCGCCCGGAATTTCATTGCCCTTAAAGCCTTCCTGAGTATTTAAAAGAGAACTGTCAGCCAAAGCTAACCGGGCGGGTAAAAATAGGCTCAATTGAAATACTCCGAGAATAAGCAGGAAAACGGCGGATAATATTTTTTTCATGGCAATGCTCATATAGTTTATGTTATGATATAATCATTATATAAAATCTTTCCTGAAAAAACAAGAAAATATGAGTTTACATCGCCAGATTTTCAGCAATACGATCATTCAAATCGCCGGCAAAGTCGGTTCTACCGCTTTGAATCTTTTTGCTTTTGCCCTAATGACGCGGGAATTAGGCCAAGGCGGCTTTGGCGAATACACGACTGTTGTTACTTTTCTTTCTTTTTTCGCCGTCGTCGCCGATCTTGGCTTAACCTTGGTTACCGTTCAAATGATAAGTAATAAACAGAAAGAAAAAGAAGAAATAATATTAGGCAATTTATTTGGATTGCGCCTTGTATCCGCCCTGTTTTTTATCGGTTTAGCACCGATGATTGTCTTCGGCCTTAATTATAGCGCCGGAGTCAAAATCGGAGTCATAATCGCCGCCGCTTCTTTTATTTTCACGGCCTTAAACCAAATTATGGTCGGCTTATTCCAAAACCGCCTGAAAATGGATCGCGTCGCGTGGGCGGAAACTTTAAGCCGTTTTATTCTGATTATTGGCGTCATCATGACCATTAAATGGCGTTGGGGCTTAAGCGGCATGCTTTGGGCGACTTCGGCCGCCAGTTGCGCCAGCTTTATTCTTCATTTTTTGTTTGCCCGGCGCTTCGCCCACATCCGGCCGCGTTTTGAAAAATATTGGTGGAAAAAAATAATCAGTTTATCTTGGCCCCTAGCGGTAACGATTACTTTTAACTTAATTTATTTACGCGCCGATACTTTGATTTTATCCCTGATAAAAAGCCCGGAAGCGGTCGGTTTATACGGCGCCGCCTATAAAATTATTGATGTCCTCAGCTCTTTGCCTTTTATGTTCGCCGGCCTAATTTTACCTCTGTTGGTCAGCGCCTGGCAAAATCAGGATCAAGAGCGCTTTAAAAAAATTCTACAAAAATCCTTTGATGTGATGGCGATGGCCGCTTTGCCCTTGGTAATCGGCACACAATTTATCGCGGATAGATTGATCATTTTGGTGGCCGGCCAGGATTTTTTGGAAGCAGGCTTAATTTTACGCGTATTAATCTTAGCCGTGGCCGCCATCTTTTTGGGCAACATGATGGCGCATGCAATTATCGCGATCAAAGCCCAAAAAAAAGTTATTTGGATTTATGTTTTTACCGGCATCACTTCTTTGGTCGCTTATTTATTTTTAATTCCGCGTTTTTCTTATTTTGGAGCGGCGGCCGTAACCATTTACAGCGAAAGCGCTATTGCCCTCTTATCCACTATTTTTATCTATCGACATCTACATTTCCGACTTAATCTGAGAGGTCTGTTAAAATCCTTAGCCGCCTCCTTTTTAATGGGAGCGGTTCTATGGCTGCTGCCGGATTATTTTTCCGCTTCGACTCTCGGCTTATTTTTAACTATTGCTATCGCCGCGGCGGCCTATCTTCTTTTTCTCCGTCTTTTCCGCGTCTTTACGCGCGCCGATCTTAAATTAATGATTAATAAAAATTAAACTTATGCCTGAAATTTCTGTCCCGCAAGGAAAAATTGAAATAATTTTTGAAAATAATGACGTCTTGGTTATTAATAAGCCGGCCGGCTTGATTGTCCACGAAGGCGACGGCATTACGGAAAAAACTTTGACTGATTATCTATTGGCTGCTTATCCGCAATTAGCCGGAGTCGGCGAAGATCCTCAGCGCCCGGGCATTGTCCACCGTCTGGATAAAGAAGCGAGCGGATTGATGGTAATCGCCAAAAATAATCAATCGTTTCAAAATCTTAAAGAGCAATTTAAAAAACGATTGATTAAAAAAGAATATGCGGCTCTGGCTTACGGAAAAATTTCTGCCGATGAAGGTGAAATTTTGTTTCCCATTGTCCGTTCTCAATCTGGATATAAAATGGCAGCTCTCCCCTTAAGCATAAATACGGATAAACGTAAGCCGTCCAATCGCGATCGCGGCAATCTCGGCGCCAGAGAAAAAGCCCGGGAGGCTATCACTAAGTTTATCGTGGAAAAAAGATGGCCGCATTTCAGCTTGCTCAGAATTCGGATTAAAACCGGACGGACACATCAAATCCGCGTTCACTTAGCCGCTTATGGACATCCGTTGCTCGGTGATGACCTCTATGGCACGCCGAAAACAAAAGCTAAAAACAAAAAAATTGCCTTGGGTCGGATATTTTTAGTTTCTCAAACTTTAAGATTTAAAGATCTGGACGGTGAAAAGAGAGAATTTAATCTGCCTTTACCGCCGGAATTACAAAACTTTTTGTTAAAATTAAAATAATTTTGACTTTAAAATGAATATTTTCTATAATTACTTAAGTATAGAAAATAAATAATTAAAAAATATGAAAAAGTTCTGCAAACGTCTCTTTAAAGACAAAAAAATCCTCGGCCTGGTGATTGCTATCGTTATTTTAGCGGTGGCGGCTATCCTCATCTTTGCTCTGCCTCATAAGCAAAAGGTAAAAGAAATCAAAATTGACGAAGCTAAAGCTAAAACCGAAGACTTTGTTAACAAGTATTTAATGACCAGCGGCAGCAAAGCTTCCATCACCGGAACTTCGGAAGAATACGGCCTCTATAAAATGAAAATTGACATCGGTTCAGAAAGCCCGGTAGAATCTTACGTCAGTAAAGACGGCAAGCTCTTCTTCCCGCAAGCGATTGATATGGATAAAATCGGCGGCGAACAAGCGGCCGCCGGCGACAAACAAGGCGCCAATAACACCGCCGCCGTTAATGTCCCCAAGAGCGACAAGCCGGTGGTTGAATTATTTGTCATGAGTTATTGCCCTTATGGCACTCAGATTGAAAAAGGTATGCTTCCGGTCGTTGCCGCTCTGGGCAATAAGATTGATTTTCAAATAAAATTCTGCAATTACGCAATGCATGACAAAAAAGAGCTGGATGAAAACATGACTCAATATTGTATTCAAAAAGAACAGCCGGAAAAATTTGCCGCTTATTTAAAATGTTTCTTAGCGGAAGGGAAGAGCGCCGAGTGTTTAGACAAAAATGTTAACAAGGATAAAATTGAAAGCTGTGTTAAAAAAACCGACGCTGATTACAAAGTCACGGAAAACTATAATAACAAAACCGATTGGAACGGCAGCTATCCGAGTTTTAATGTCGAAAAAGCCGATAATGAAAAATACGGCGTCGGCGGTTCCCCGACTTTAATCATCAACGGACAAGAAGTCCAGAGCGGACGCGACTCTGCCTCTCTGCTCAGCACTATCTGCTCCGCTTTCAATAACGCCCCGGAAGAATGCGGTCAAAAACTCAATAGCCAGGCTCCTTCCGCCGGCTTCGGATTTAACGCCGGCAGCACTGGCGGCAGCGCTTCTTGCAATTAATTGACAATAAAAAATATATTAAAAAATCCCCGCTGTAAAAGCGGGGATTTTTTAATAAATCCACAAACTTATAAATATTTTTCTAAATCGGACAACAAGCTTTCTTTATTGCGCAAGCCGATAAATTCGGCAACTGCTTGCCCGCCTTTGAATAATTTTAAATTAGGAATACTTTGAATCTGATATTTAATTGCTAATTCCTGATTTTCAGGATTTTCCGTATCGACTTTAACGATTTTTATTTTGCCCTTTAATTCTTCCGACAATTCTTCTAGAAGCGGCGCCATCATCCGACAAGGCATGCACCATGGCGCCCAAAAATCCACCAACACCGGAATCGGGCTATTTAAAACTTCGGCCTCAAAACTATTGCCCATTAAATCAAGCGCGTTATTCATAAATTTAAAGCGGATGACTCTCCAAAAAGAGCTGCCGGCTGATTATTTTTTAAGTATAGATAATTATACCATGCTTTCCGCTAATGCCAAAAGTTTAAGCAAAAATATTTATTTTGGCCGTCTAGCAAGCAGCCAATAATTAAAACGGTCGTTTTTAACTACTTCAATCTGCCAACCAGCCGATTGTATTTCCCGCCTGAATCCGCGCTTAGTGAAGGCGTGATAATAACGCGAGCTGATTATTTGCCCATCCGCGCTCTTCCAAGGAAAAATAAGATCACGCCAGCCATAAGGATGGCGGCCGATAAGCTTTTGCCAACGGGTTAAATATAGCCGCCGCTTATTTTTCCCTTCCATCTTCCAAAAATTAATCAACAAATGCCCGCCGGGGCGGCTTAAACGCAAAAATTCACGCAAAATTCGCCGGCGCTCCAATCGGTCGGGAATATGGCTGATAACCGCCGAACAGAAAATAACAGAAAATTGATTGTCAGAAAAAATACTCAAATCCGATAATTCTCCCGCCAAAAACCGATAATCGGGATGACGAGCTTGAGCCAAAGACAAAAGATTACGGCTCTGATCAAAGCCAAGATATTTTTCCGGAGAAAGATGCGAGTAGTCAAGCAATCGGCCATTACCGCAGCCGGCATCAAAAACTTCATCGTCAGCCTTGATTTGACCCGCTGCCCAGCGAAAATCCGCCGCCGCAATTTTGGAACGGGTAGCATCAAAATGAACGGCCGTCAGCTCGTAAGAAGAAGCAACAATCTGTTTTAATTCAAATAAACGGCGGGCTTTCATAAAAATTAATAATCACCTAAATATTCATGCTCATCAGATTTGGGCGCAAACGTAGATTTTTTCAAACAATTATCGCAGTGGCCGCAGAGCCCGGCTTCGGCTTCGCCAAAATATTTTAAAATAAATTGTTGCCGACAAGTTGCAGAATAAACATAAGCTTCCATCTCGTCTAATTTATGATAAGCGCGCTCAGATTTAATTGACAAGGCTTTAAAATCAAGAGCAAGATCCTCGGGATCGATAAATTTTAAAAGCCTTATTTCCGTGCCCTTAAACGGCGGCCGATATTCAATCAGTTCTTGCTCCGCCATCTTTTTAAGAGCGCGGTTTAAAACTTCTTTTTTTATCTGTAAAACCACGGCCGCTTCTTCAATAAAAAATTGCCAGCCGGCGATTATCTCCGCACCAAATCTGACTTGTAATTTTTCGGCCACTGCCGATTGTACTTTAGCGCGCGGGCTGATGGCGGCTAAAGTTTCCTCCCAGGAACGGCGCAATTTAATAAAAGTATTGGTAGTGCGTTCATTCGGCCGTGAAACATAGCCTTCTTTTTCTAAAATCTTAATAGCCGTACCGATGGCCATTTCCGGAGCCGGTTCCGAAAGGCGCTTGGTTAGTTCGGCATAAGTAATCAATACAGAGTTTTCTCCTTCGGGATTATTTTTCTGCGTTTCCACTAGAAAACGATAAACATCTTTGATAAGTTCAGGACTAGGATTATCGCCCTGGATAAAAAACTCCTGCAGATAGCGATCGGAGGGAGAATAAAAAAGCAGGCAAAAACTCGGCAAACCATCGCGTCCCGCTCGACCCGCTTCTTGATAATAAGCTTCTAAGGTTCCCGGCAAATCGTGATGAATAACAAAACGGATATCTTTTTTATTAATGCCTAAGCCGAAGGCATTAGTGGCGACCACAACCTGCGCTTTACCTTGCATAAATTGCTCTTGTACCCAGCTGCGGCTCTCGCTATCGATACCCGCATGATAAGAAACGGCGGCGATATCATAATCAGATAAAAATTCAACAATTTCGTCGGCTTTAGAACGAGTGCCGACATAAATTATGCCAGAACCGCCTTCTTGGCTGCGCACCGCCTCCAAAATATATTCTAATTTCCGGCCGTTGTTGGCCATAACCGCGGCTAATTGCAAATTAGGCCTGGCAAAACCGCTAACAACTAATTCGTAATCCTCGAGGCCGAGCTGACGGGCAATATCTTCCCGTACTTCCGGTGTGGCGGTTGCGGTTAATGCTGCCACTGCCGGCGAGCCGCAGAGTTTAATCGCTTCCTTCAAATGTAAATAGCTCGGCCGAAAATCATGCCCCCACTGGCTGATACAATGCGCTTCATCAATGGCAAACAAAGAAACTTTCAAGCCCTTTAATTCCTGAATAAAAGTTTGATTATAAAATCTTTCCGGAGAAATATAAATCAGACGATAGACTCCGGTTCTAATTTGCGCCAAGCGCCGGCTGGTTTCGCTTAAAGAAACTGAAGAATTAATAAAAGTTGCCGGAATACCGACTCTTTCCAAAGAATCAACTTGATCCTTCATTAAAGCAATCAAAGGCGAAACAACCAAAGTTACGCCTTCAAGTACCAAGGCGGGCAGTTGAAAAATCAAAGATTTGCCGCCGCCGGTCGGTAAAACGACAATAGTATTCCGCCCGGCTAAGATAGCGTCGATGGCTTTTTCTTGACCGGGACGGAAAGAATCATAGTTAAAATGAATCTTAAGTAATTCAATTAATTGTTGTTTTTTCTTATCCATAGCCTGAAGACAAGCAAAGCCATGCGAACATGGCTTAAACCAATCGGTAAATTTTAAAAATTTTTAACGATGGCGGTAAATTTCTAAAACATTCTGAAATAAAAAAGCAATCGTCATCGGACCGATGCCTCCGGGAACGGGAGTAATCGCCGCCGCCTTCTTAATTACCGCGTTAAAATCAACATCGCCATAAACTTTATTTTCTTCCTTAGTAATGCCAACGTCAACTATCACCGTCTCCGGCTGCAAATATTCCTGATTTAAAAATCCGGGCAGACCCAAAGCCGTCACAATCAAATTTGCTTTTCGGCTGACTTGGCTTAAACGGCCGCACAACAAAAGATCAGAACGCGGATCTTCTTTTTCAGACACGGCTAACAAATCCACCGCCAGTCCCAAAGATTGCAGGCGGTCTTTCAGCGGCTGAGCAAAAGCTAGGGAACGAAAAAAGACACAAGCTCGGCCTTGAATTTTATAATTACGGACAATATAGTCCACGGCCGAAATAACCGGAGAAGAAACATAAGCCGGGTGCTGCGGGTGAAAACCATCAGCATCTTTTAAAGGATTGATAGCGGCTACCATTTTGTCAGCATTTAAATGTGCCGGCAAGGGTAATTGTAAGAGAATAGCATCAACTGCTTCATCTTTATTCAAAAAATCAATTACAGAAAGCAGTTCTTTTTCGGAAGTACCGTCTTCCAGCCGATATGAATGGGTATCAATCCCGACTTTTTTTGCTTCTCTTTCTTTTAAATTTACGTAGAGTTCAGAATCAGGGCGTTCGCCTACTAAAATAATCGCCAAACTGGGACGACGCTCTTTACTATTAAAAATGGTCAGAGCAATTTCATCCTTAATCGCTTCGGCAATCTTTCTGCCGTCAATTATCAAATTTTTGTTCTGCATATAATTAAGCCGGAATCGGAAAACGGCGGCATAAATCGGCTACGGCCGCTTTTAATTCTGATAATTTTTCAACAGCAGCCGAATTTATCAAGGCGTCATCAATTATTTTGGCAATCAAGTTCATCTCCGTTTCTTTCATACCCCTAGTGGTTACTGCCGGTGTTCCCAAACGAATACCGGAAGGATTTAAAGGAGGATTTGGATCGTTGGGAATAGTGGAGCGGGAAACGGAAATGCCTACCGCTTCTAAAATTTTTTCCGCTTCTTTGCCGGCCAAACCGCGGGGAGATAAATCAACAACCAACAGATGATTATCGGTACCGCCGGAAATTATACGATAACCTTTATCAATCAGAGCGGCGGCCAAAGCTT